>NZ_KV786997.1:7306-40842 GCF_001806975.1 Aerococcus sp. HMSC10H05 | reverse complement strand
TTCAAAGGTCTATCTCATTGCCTTATTAGCAACTTTTATACCTTATCATCTGCATTCATTGTTTGTCAATAAAAAGTTTCAAAAAAGTTTTTTAAAAGTTTCATACAAACAATGTCATGTTTGACGACTTGAATATCATATCACTTAGTTTGAGTGGTTGTCAACAAGAATTTTATTTTTTGTTCTTGTTGTTATCAATAAGTAAATTGGTTACGACAACTTCACTTCGCAAATAAGCCAATAAGTGTTACGCCAATAGTTTTGCTCACTTAGTCGCCTCACTATTGGATATTTATAGTATCACCATATCTTGATAAAGTCAATGATTTTATTTAGTAAAATAACTGATATTTTTAAACACAAATCGTTATTAAAAAAAGTCATGAAGATAATCTTCATGACTTAGTCTTTGTCCTACACGTTACTAGAAATTTTTCTCAAGTAAATATGAAAAATCTGTTTCATCAATCTTCTCTACCAGTAATACACCATCCCCTAATGGTAAGACAGAAGTCTTCAGATTAGGATGTCCCACAATTTCCTCTAATAACAAATTCAATTTTTTATGGATTTTTCGCACACGTTTAGGAATCGTATCCAACTCATTAAAGACAGTTCCCCCCTGGAATATATCATCAATCATCAAAATACCACCTACTTCAAGGCGATCCATGATCAATGGAAAGAAATCAAAGTATTTTGCTTTTGCTGAGTCTAACAGTGCAAAATCATATGTATCTGTTAAAGAAGGTAATACATCTTTCGCATCGCCCTCATGAATCGTCACTCGATCCGCTACACCTAATTTCTTAAAGTTTAGCTTGGCCGCTTCTATCATTTTATCATAACGATCAATAGTATCTAATGTCCGCTCTGGATGACCGTAAACCATTAATGATCCCGAGAAACCAATCGCCATACCAATTTCTAAAATTTTCTTTGGTTGTTTGATACTTAATAGAAAGTCTAAAAATACAGCAGTTTCGTGTGGGATAACAGGAACCCGATTTTCATGAGCATAATCTTCTAAAGCCTTTAATGGTGCTGGAAATTCACTTTGTCTGGTACGCATAAAATTTAATACGCCCGCTTCTACAACTGGTCTGTCCATCATTTCATTTTGAATAACTTTTTCTTTTGTGTTATTTGTTTCTGTCATATTTACTCCTTTAGTTGAAAAAAGTCCGGAAAAATTCCGAACTTCAAAGTGCTATTTATTTTCTTCTTCGACTACTCCATCTTCTGTTAATTCATCAGCTTCCATTCTTTTAACTTGAATACCACGGATTCTACCATTCTCAACAGCAGTAGTCATTAGCTTATAATTTTCTATTCGAATAACTTCCTCTGCTCGGTCTTCAGGAAAATATCCTAAAATTTCAATCATATAACCTGCGATGGTATCTGATTCATCAGATTCTACCCCTGTTTTAAATAACTGGTTAAATTTATCAATCGGCATAATACCATTGATAATATAGGTTGTATCGTTAATACGTTTATAAAGATGGGAAATTTCATCGTACTCATCTTCGATATCCCCGACAATCTCCTCGATCAAATCTTCAAGCGTTACTAACCCTACCACACCATTATATTCATCTTTGATGATCGCTAAATGTTGATGATTTTTCTTAAAATCGAACAATAAATCATCTATAAAACTTGTTTCAGGTGCAAAAAATGCTGGTTTAACAACGTTATTTATTTCAATATTTTCGAAACCAACTTTGCGTGCTTCACGCAAAATATCCTTTGTATGAATAATTCCTATAATATCATCTTTATCATCTCTAAACACTGGTACCCGTGAATACTGCGAGCTTAATATGTCGTTTACGATTTCTTGACTATCATCTTCAATATCCACCATAAATGTATCTGTACGAGGTGTCATCACTTCTCTAGCTAATTTAGTATCTAAAGATAATACACCTTGCATCATTTGAAACTCGTCACTATCAATAACCCCTTCACGACGTGAGGAATTAATAATTCCTTGAATTTCTTCGCGTGTAAATTGTTGACTATCCGCAGAAAATTCGAGTGGTGTGATCTTCTTCAGTATATTTGTTGATGCTGTCAGTAACCAGACAAACGGTTTGAAGAAAGTTTTTAACATGGAAATAATGCCTGCTGACTGTCTAGCATATGATTCAGGTACTTGTAAGGCTAATTGTTTCGGATATAACTCACCTAATACTAATGTAAAGTATGACAAAATTAATGTTACTGTTGCAGTAGCAATCGTTTCCCCTGCAGGGATATCAGTTAAGTAAGGTAGTAAATACGAAACGAAGGTAGTGGATGCTGATGCAGATGAGAAGAAACCTGCAAAAGTAATCCCTACTTGAATAGTGGATAAGAAATCATCAGAATTTTCAAGAAGTTTTAATACCTTCTGAGATTTAATATCTCCTTCTTCCGCCATAGTTTCTAGTTTTGAATGGTTCACGGAAACAAATGCTATTTCAGCCCCTGCTAAAAAAGCATTCACCAATGTTAAAATAATAATTAATAGTATCTGTCCACCTACGTTTGAGGCCCCAGGATCTCCCATAATATCGAATTCTCTCCTTCTTATATACAAGTATAATAAGCTAATTTTAGTATACAACCATAGGGTTTAAAAGGCAAGATTTGCCTTATAAGTATTACTAAAAATTGGTGTATTCATCGACTCTTTATAGTTTTTTTTGATAAAAATTTTAATTGGCCAGCTCTTCTTATTCAGCTTTTTACTAGTAAATTCATGAAGTAAGCGAATTTGTTCAGATGACTAAAAAGACCTCGCACGCATACGAGGTCTTAAACATTTTAAAGAATCGTTTGATTATTTAGTTTTAGCTGGGTTGATACGATTAGCATATACGTCAGCTGAAGAATAACGTGTATCTTCAAAGCCTGTAAACGAATCAACTGGGTCAACGCCTTTGAATGCTTCAGGTCCTTGAGCTAATTTGTCGACTAAGATTTCAATATTGAATTCTTTATCGTCGTAAGCGTTGATGTAAGTTTGTACTTGAGGCACATCTGCCAATGCAAATGGATGATTCACTGATACATAAATTGTAGGAATTTCGTTTACGTAGAATGGAATATCCGGTGTACCTTTAGATGCTGGCCATGCAACACGTTGTACCGTACCTGCAGCAATCTTAGCCAAGTTGATCACTAGATCATATTGGTCTGTTAATTGAGCAATTGGTTGTTTTTGAGCATAAACGTTTGCAATCGCTGCTGCACGTTCAGCTTCAGGTAACTTCATAATACGCTCTTCTGTTGATTCCCAAATCGTTACGTTAAAGCCACGTTCTTCCATTTTAGCTTTCATAATATCTACTGGAGACTCTTTAGAAGCAATCATCGCACCGAATCCGCCTTTAACACCTTCGTTAAGTACTAATAACACAGACTTATAGCGTTCAGGAGTTACTGGGAATATATCTGGTTGTTCATTTTTAACTAAAGTAATCGCTTGGTCTGCAACTTCACGAGCCATTTCTTTGTGTTCGTCTGTACCAATCTTAGCTAAGGCTTCTTCTTTAGGTGCTAAGATTTGAGTACGATCAACTTTGTGTAAGCCTAATTTAGCACGTAAACCTAATGTACGAGAAATTGCATCATTTAGGCGTTCATCGGTGATTGTACCATTTTCATAACCAGCTTTCATCCATGCAAAGTCTTCATCTGGATCGTTGAAGAATAAGAACATATCACAACCAGCTGCAATAGCAGTAGGTAATGCATCTTCACGTTTTAGCGCACTTGTGAATGCAACCATGTGTGAAGCATCCGTAATTACTGCACCATTAAAGTCTAACTCACCTTTTAATAAGTCAGTTAATAACTCACGTGATAATGTAGCTGGTAAATTTTTCTCAGATAATGAAGCTGATGGATTTACTTTTTCTACATATGAAGGTAAACCGATGTGTCCAGCCATGATTGCCGGTAAACCTGCGTCGATTAATCCTTTATAAACTTTACCATATGATGCAAACCATTCTTCTAGTGTTGAGTGGTTTGTTGCAAATGATAAATGGTGGTCACGTTCGTCGTTACCATCACCAGGGAAGTGTTTCGCAGTCGCAAGGATACCTGCTTCTGAGATACCTTTTAAGTATGCTAATGAGTTTTCTAAAACTTTTTCTGTGTCGTTTGACCAAGTACGTACTGAGATAATTGGGTTTCTCCAGTTTTCACTAATATCTACGATTGGTGCAAATGACATGTTACATCCGATTGCAGCAGCTTCAACACCAGCAATACGCCCCATTTCATAAGCGTATTTAGAGTCATTAGTAGCCGCAATTTTCACTTCATGACCGATATAAGTCCCGTCATTAGCGGCACCATCACCACCAGCTTCAGTGTTCGCTGCAATTAATACCGGATACTTAGAGTGGCCTTGCAATACTTTATTTTGTTCGTAAACAGTATCTGCGTTAGATTTGTTGTAACGAACCCCTGAAATGTGGTAAGTATCTAATACATCTTTTAAATATTCAGGTTCAGTACTCGCACCCATATTGAAGAATAATTGTCCAATTTTTTCGTCAATTGTCATATTAGCGATTGTATCTTCAACCCATTTGACAGCTTCTGCATCTAAATTATAGGGTTGTTTTGTTAAATCAACTTTAGCCATGTGAAATATTCCCCTTTCAAATGAAGTAAACGCTTACTTAACACTTATAAACGCTTACAAATATTTATCAACAAAAACATTATAGCAATAATTTCAATAAATGTAACCCCTTTTATCGTTTTTTGTTTATTTTATTTAATATTTTTAGCATTTTTTGCAATGTTTTAACCTTATTATAATCTTTAGCATGATTTTGTCATTTTTATGATATAATAAGTTATGAATACAATGAAAGAGCGAGGTCATACATATGAACATCCGCGAATTAAGTATTAAGCGTGAGGACGTTAAATATGTCACCGAGGCGAATACTTTACAAGAAGCTTTAGACATTATGAAAGAAAATAATTTTCGGTCCTTACCCATCTTAAGTCAGTCCGGAACGATGTATCGCGGAAACATTTATCGACAACACATTTATAAACGACTATTAAATGGTGAGTCTTTAGATGTATCGGTTACCCATCACCTAAAAAATGCGACAAAATACATCTATACCAATTCAACCCTTTTTCAAACAATTTTTGCTATTCGAGACCTACCTTATATTAGTGTCTTGAATGAAGACCATACCTTTTATGGCATCCTAACCCACCGAGCGTTTGAACGTGGTTTATTCAAGGCATGGTCACTGGATGAAGATGGTTTTGTTTTAACTATTGAAGCAAACCAGGAAGATCAAGGTGCACTAGCAGTAATATCACGAATTATCGGTCGTTTTGCATCTATCAATACGGTTGTTACAACCGTTGATCCTAAAACTGATCTATCCAACATCATTATTTCATTAAAAGGTGACTGTTCTCACCAATCACTTGAGAAAATTATTACAAGGATTGAACGAAAGAACTACAAGATCCTTTCAGTAGGTAATACAAAATCGATTGCCTTAAGTTAAATAGGAATATACAAAAAAAGCCTAGCCCTTTGACTGTTGTTAAGCAGTCATTGGACTAGGTTTTAATTTACTTTTATGTTTGCAAAAATGCATTGGTCGCTTTTTCCTGGCCAATTGTAGTAATCTCACCATGTCCCGGAAGAACTTGCGTTTCATCCGGTAGGGTTAATAAATGCCGCTTGATACCAGTAATTAATGTGTCTTGGTCACCGTGGGCCAAATCAGTTCGACCAATGGTACCCTTAAATAAAGTATCTCCAGCAATGACAAATCCGTCCTCGGCAAAAATATAAACTACGGAACCTGGGGAATGCCCCGGTACGTGGGCAGTTTTAAAAGTGAAGCCAGCCACAGAGTGTTCACCCATTTTGTCCCAATAATGGGTACGGGTTTTAGGAATACGGGTTTGCTTGTCTTTCAACCAGTCGGCTTCGATGATATGCTGCCATACGTCGATATTATACCGCTCGCGAATCGCTTCTACGGCACCGATGTGGTCGAAATGGGCATGCGTCAATAGGATAGCTACTGGATGTAACTGGTTGTCAACGATAAATTTTTCAATTGTATCTGCTTGATCACCGGGATCAATAATCAGCGTATCCTTGTTGTCTTTAACAATAAAGTAAGGATGTTCTTGGATAGGTCCAACTGTTAATTGATATACATGCATGTGCGTTATCCCTCCACCTTTATTAGACGGTTATCATATATCTTTTCCCGCATATTTTAGCAATCATGAACTAAAAGAACAAGGCATTATCCTTCCATCAACTTGTGGAAATTTAAGCGCTTGTCTAGGTAATAGAACAATGGGGCAGTAATACCCATAATGATGATTTCACTTAGGAAAGTAGTCAAGTAAGTGAACCAGAATGGGAGATGAATCACCCAAAATAATTCGAAAGCTATAATGAAGATCATCACTGAGAATACGAGACTAATGATGACCATACGTTGCTTAGTATCTTTCGCAAAGCGGAATAGGTACTCTGCCACTAAGAATGATAATAAGGTATGTAGTGTACCAAATACGATATCATAAATCCCTAGACTCGCTGAAAATAGTAAGTTAGAAAGAAATACGCCAATGACAACTCCCCATTTATAGTCTTTATGGAAAACAGCTAAGTGGTTTAAGCCTTCCGATATGCGGAATTGGATGGCACCAAATCCCAAAGGCTGGACAAAATACATCAAGACAATATAAACAGCTGTAATCATGGCTGAATTCACCAATTTTTTCGTTTTCATATAAATGCCTCCTAGTTTTTTTTTTGTTGGATGGTTGCGAACAACAGTTATAAAAATACCGTAAAACAAAGGATAACTCAAGAAAAATATGATTTTAAAAAAAGTGTCTATTAAAGGAACAAAATGATTAAGCTGATATCGCAGTGTTATTAAATGTTCAGTTTAAACCAAAAAAGCAGCGCTGACTTGATGGCAAGCACTGCTTTTATATTGGTTACTCTTCATTTGAGGTTGGGTCCTTTGTTTCCTCGTTGACCGCTTCATCAAATAAGTAACCTGTTTCCTCTACATATGCCTCTTTTGATTCTACTTCTTCAACCACAATATTATCGGTTTGTTGGTCTTTCACTTTTGATCGTTTAATTAAACGAGGGTTCACGCGTTTAGACCAGAATCCACCATGGATATATTTGGCATCATAAGATAGGTAGAATGCTTTGGGATCAATTTCCTCGATTGTCCGGTGCAAATATACTTCATTTGATCTAGGCGTTAGAATCGTTAAGATCAACCGGTCACCATCACGCCCGTAACCCACTTGGATGGTAACACCATAACCGCGTTCACGTAAAGCGCTAGCTAGGGTATGGTCGTCATTTTGCACATAAACTTCAACAACTGAATAACCCAAGGCGAGTTTATTTTCAATGATCATTCCACAATATATGCCAACACCGAAACCTAAGGCATAAGCTATTAGGTAAATCGGGTTAGATAAATATTGCATTACCATAGATAGTCCTAGAGTATAAATCGTCACCTCTACAACAGCTAATGCCGGCGCAATTTTTTGATAACCACGTATGGCTAATAGGGTTCGTATGGTATTCAACATGATATACATCAAGTTGATGAGAAAGATTTGCAGTAATAAGTGCCAATCCATTAACTCATCCTTTCATTTTGTTGCCAGATTATTTGGTTGATGAAGGGTCTAATCGTTTTTCAATAATACCTAACAACCAGTCAGCTAGGATTGACATCAGTGAAATTGGGATAACAGCTGCGATGATAATAGAAGTACCATCTGAAGCATTTACACCACGTTGCAATACGTCACCAAGTCCACCGGCACCAACGAAAGTACCGATTGTAGAAATCCCGATACCTGTAATAAAGGCATTACGGATACCACCCATAATCACTGAAAGCGCTAGTGGCAATTCAACTTTATAAATCACTTGCCAAGGGGTCATTCCCATCCCTTTACCAACATCTACCATTGTATCATCTACACTGATAACACCCGTATAAGTATTTCTCAGAATTGGTAAGATTGAATATAAGAAAATGGTAAATACAACCAAGTTAGGTCCTAGCCCCATCACCAACATTACTACAGATAGTAAAGCCAAGTTAGGTATTGTTTGGATAATATTCGCTAACCCTAAAACAAAGGCTGATGTTTTACGCTTGTGTGCAATAAAGAAGCCTAACGGTACTGCCACAATGATCGCAAACACTACCCCGTAAGAAGTCATAAGTAGTTGGCGGAAGAATTGTGATAATAGATACATCCCATTTTGCTGGAAATAATACCCAATCTGTTCAAGTAAATTCAATTGTGTCACATCTACCATTATTCTTCACCTCCTAATTGCGTTTTGGAAATAGGTTCCAAGTATGGTTCCTCATCTTCAAAATAGTTGTTCTCTTCTAAAAAGCGTTCTGCAACAATCTGAGGCTCTAATAAATACTGGTCACTTTGGAAGTTTAACTCTTGCATTGTTTCATTCGGTATTTTATTAGCCAATTTAGCAAAAATAGCATCCAATTCAGGATATTCTGCTCTAGCTTCATTGGTTACAACTGCCGCACCATCATAAGGTGGGAAAAGTCGTTTATCATCTTCAAGTACAACCAAGTCTTCAGAAATGATACGGCCATCAGTTGAATAACCTAAAACAACATCTACTTCACCAGAAGAAACTGCTGAATAAACCAACCCGATTGTCATTGGGTATAATTCTGGGAAATCAAAACCATAGATTTCTTTGAAAGCTTCATACCCATCACCTTCACGGTTTAACCAAGTATTATCTACCCCAACTGAAAATTCATCCGCATATTCTTCTAAGTCAGACACAGTCTCTAAGCCGTACGCTTCTGCATCTTCACGGCGAACCATGAAGGCATAAGTATTCGCAAAGCCATAACCTTGTTTGTACCAATTCATATCAAATTGAGAATCGAATTCTGATACAACCGTATCTAAGGCAACTTCAGGATCTGTTTCAGCTTCCAAACCTAGTTCACCCGTTAGTGATGTCCCTGTATAGTTTACTGCTGATACATTGGCATCGCCTGTTTCAAGCGCTTGATGGTTCATTGTTGATGAACCTAAGTTAGGAATGATGTTCGTCGGTGCGTCAGTATAATGTTCCACCATCCCTTCAACAATGTAGCCTAAGATTTGTCGTTCAGTTGTTGATCCAGAAACAATGGAAATCCCATTTTCAGATGATCCTCCTAGTCCAGGTAATGAACAAGCTGTTAAAATAATTGTCGATAAGACAGCAACAATCGATGTCTTAAGATATTTCATTTTACGCAAGTGATTCATCTCCTTTCTTAGAAGAGGTTGTCGGTGTAACCCATTCCTCTATGCGCGCCATCACTAGGTCAACAACGATTGCAAGGATGGTTACAGGAATCGTACCACCTAAAATTAAGTCCGGTCTAAATAGGTTCAATCCGTTAAAGATCATATCCCCTAGGCCGCCACCACCGATATATGAGGCAAGTGTTGTCCAAGCAATAACATAAACCGTCGAAAGACGAATACCTGCCATAATAACTGGTACCGCAAGTGGTAGTTGCACTTGACGAATAATTTGCATTCGTTTCAACCCCATTCCCCTAGCAGCATCTAGTAGATCTGGATTTACATTTGACATCCCTAAGTAAGTATTACGCAGAATCGGTAACAGCGAGTAGATAAATAAGGCGACAATTGCAGGCACCTTACCAACGCCTAAGAAGGGTATCATTAAAGCTAGAAGCGCTAACGTTGGAATTGTTTGTAAAACTGACACAATAGAAATCACTACATTAGCTACTTTTGGTACTTGTGAAAGAAAGATACCTAAAGGTACAGCCACAATAACACCCAAACCTAAAGAAATCAGTGACATATAAATATGCTCCCAGAGTAAGCGAATGACTTCACTACCTTGACTGGCAAAAAACTCTTGCATTATTTATCAGCTCCTTCAGTAGTCGCATCAATTGGGTGAGCTGCTGTTGTTTCTGCATTTTCAAATACGGGTTCATCAGTTAACTTGTCGATTTCTTCCTCGTCACCCCAAATTGAGTTGTAAACAAGATTTACTAACGCTGAACGTGTAACCAGTCCAGTTAAATGGCCTTCACGGTCTACCACTGGCATGTTAGGAATACGACCTTTTAGGATTTGTGTAGTTGTATCTTGCACTAAAGCATCTTCAAATACTGGACGAATCTTCGTATGCATCACATCTGCAACAGATAAACTTGAATTTGCAGCCCGTGAAGCCACATCATTTAAGGTCAATAGACCTTTTAGATGGTGATCATCATCGATGACAAATAATGAATCGACGTGATTATCACGCATGATTGTAATTGCTTTGGCTAAAGACATACCCAAGGTGGCAGTTAATGGTGTTGTTAACATGATTTCTTTTACTGTAATGAAATCAGTTTGTGCTTGCATTAAGCGTTCTTCACCTAAGAAACCACGTACGTGTTCGTTAGCTGGATTGCGTAAGATTTCATCTGGCGTATCATATTGGATTAGTTCACCTTCATGCCATACTGCAATATGGTCAGCTAAGTTTAAAGCTTCATCCATATCGTGCGTTACGAACACAAAAGTTGAACCAAATTCAACTTGTAGTTCTTTTACTAATTCTTGTAAAGCATCACGTGTAATTGGGTCCAAAGCCCCAAAAGGCTCATCCATTAAAACAATTTTTGGATTAGCAGCTAGGGCACGAATGACACCAATACGTTGCTGTTGCCCCCCTGATAGCTCACTTGGATAACGGTCTAAATACTCAAGTGGTAACTCCACGCGTTCCATTAAGCGTTCTGCAATTTCTCTATTTTTCTTTTCATCCCATTTTAGTAAGCGAGGTACTGTTACGATGTTGTCATATACAGTCATGTGTGGCATTAATCCTGTTTGTTGGATTACATACCCAATACCTCGCCGCAATGCTACCGGATCTTTTGATGTTGTTGGTTCTCCATCAATCAGAATTTCGCCTCCTGATGGATCATGCATGCGGTTAATCATTCGAAGTGCTGTTGTTTTACCAGAACCAGATGTCCCAATAAAACATACAAACTCACCATCATCAATTGTCAAAGAGGCGTCTTTAACAGCGGTTGTGCCCCCTGGATATACCTTTTCGACATTCTTGAACTCTATCATCACTTAGTCCTCCTAATTTTTGCCTTTTATAGAAAAAGTCTCTTATAACTCTATCAAAATTTGAAAAAATGACCAAATTTATAGCGGTTTATTTAACAAAAAAGGCGACAAATCCGCTTTTTCAAGAAGTTAACTTGGCAATTAACAATGTATAAGTTATAAGGAATTGTTCGCCTTTTTTATGAGTAAAATTAATTTTTTGAATATACAATAATTGTACACTTTAAATGTAAAAATCGTGAAAACTGATAGCTACAATATTTACCATACGCTAATAGGGATAATCACGCTTATTCAAACTAATCCTCAATAATAACCGTTGCAGTAGCGTAATGGTCAGTGTGACTGATGGTAATATGTACTGGCGTAGCTACTTTGTCACAAATAATAATCGGTTTCCTCTGGTCATTATTTGAAACTTCAATATCACGAAAATGCAACTGACTCGAAATACCGGTTCCATAAGCTTTGGCAAACGCCTCTTTAGCCGCCCAACGACCAGCTACAAATTCTACTCGTCGTTTCTCATTGTGAATATCAGTGTAAGCAGCCAATTCATTTTCTGTTAGTAATTTCCCCAAAAAACGAGAATTGTTGGCAATCGCCTCCTTAATCCGCGCTGTTTCAACTAAATCTGTTCCTAAACCAATAATCATGGGCCTCTCCCTATTATCTATTACGATATTATTTATATATATTTTAACGTATTTAGTTCAAATCTGCATCTTTATGCGTACGCAAAAAAACAGGCAAATGAAGTACTTTACCTCACTCACCTGTTTGATTGGGTCGAAAGTCAGACTTGGCCGATACTTCACAAAATACTTTAAACACTTACAGTGTTTATTCGGCTTTTGCTCCAGCGCGGTACAAGTCTAAATGGCTTTCGTCACACCTTACTAACGAATTTTAAATTCTGCTGATTTTCTTTTAGATTGTTTATTACCACCGTATGATTTTTTTCGGTCATAATTGTTACGATTTTTATCTTTAGCGTTACCTTTGTAGCCACCTTTACCATTACGGTCACGATTTCCACCATTGTGTTTACGGTTTGACGCATTGCGGTGGAAGTTACGCTTATTGCGGTTTGGCAATGGACGTTCAGGGGTGATTTCTACTTTAACAGAAGAAGGATCTTTCACCAATGAACGTACTAAAGCTAATGCAATTTCATCTTCAGTGTAATTTTCTGACAAGTAAGTGATGGCATCTTGATACATATCAGTATTGTCAACTTCAGTTAACGCTTTTACTACTTCAACCACATTAGCTAATTGTCCACGGAAGGCTTCTTGGGTCGTAGGTGGACGTAGGGGCGACATTTGTTTCTTGGTTAAGTTTTCAATTGTACGTAGGTATGACATTTCATTGCCTGTAACAAATGTTACTGACATACCTTCCTTACCAGCACGACCTGTACGACCAATACGGTGAACGTATGATTCAGGATCTTGTGGAATATCGAAGTTGTAAACATGTGTTACACCTGATATGTCTAAACCACGTGCAGCAACGTCTGTTGCTACTAAGATATCTAATTTACCATTTTTAAAGTTTCGTAAAACCCCTAATCGTTTTTCTTGACTTAAGTCACCGTGGATTCCTTCAGCTGAATAGCCACGTTCAATTAATCCACGTGCCACTTCATCAACGCGACGTTTTGTACGAGCGAAAACGATTGACAATTCAGGATTATGTACGTCAATAAAACGTGTTAATAAATCAAATTTTTCGTAGTCCTTACAGCGAGTGTAGTACTGGTCAATTAGGTCCGCAGTCATTTGTTTTGTTTTAACATGAACGGTTACGGGGTCTTTCATGAAGTTATCAGCAATCCGTTTGATTTCTTGCGGTACTGTTGCAGAGAAAAGTAGTGTTTGACGCGCTGTTGGTAATTCACGAATAATGGATTCAATATCTTCAACAAAGCCCATCTTCAACATTTCATCTGCTTCATCTAATACTAAAGTTTCCACAGCATTCAATTTCAACACACCACGCTTAATTAGATCTAAGATACGACCCGGTGTACCAATCACAACTGGTGGATTTTTTTTCAATAATTTAATCTGGTGTCCAATTGACGCCCCCCCATATACAGTGGCGGTATGGATACCCTTGAATTTACCAAGACGGTATAATTCTTCACCTGTTTGCACAGCTAGTTCACGAGTTGGTTCAATAATTAAGGCTTGCACGCCACCATTTTCATGAACTTTTTCTAATAATGGCAATCCAAAAGCGGCTGTTTTACCAGTACCTGTTTGGGCTTGTCCAAATATATCTTGTCCCTCAAGTCCCATCGGAATCGTCTGTGCTTGGATGGGTGTTGCTTCCTCAAAACCCATATCTTCAATTGCGCGAAGCAGTGGCTTTGATAGATTCATTTCATTAAATTTCATCTAGTCTCTCCTTTTTCTACTTGAGTGAACGATTTATCTCTGTGAATAAGCTTTTCACATAACAAAAATAGCCGAGTATGCCAAATGCATCAGGCTCGACTATTTCCAACTGATATTGATTCCTTCAGTAGTAGAACCTCCACTACTCCTCTAAATATACTCAAGCTAAATCACTATAACACATCTAAACGCGTGGTACAAATAAAAAGCACAAATCTCACTAGAGTTTAATTTAAGTTATACCAGCTGTTACAGGCTAGTTCTCTTCTGGTGTAGGCATTTTTAACGCTTCTACTACTTCAATTAACCCCATACCATTACTTGCCTTCACTAAAATTTTATCCTCCGGTTGTAAGATAGCTTTTATATCTTCAATCAAAGCGTGCTTATCTGACTCAATGTAAGTAATCAAGTCTGGGTGGATGCCTTTTTCAATCAACGCATCTACTAGTGGTCGAATACGTGGACCATATAAAAAGATATGTTTGAAGGTATTTAAACCAATAACAGTTGCAATTTCTTTATGTAAATCATCAGAGAAAGTCCCTAACTCCAACATATCCCCCAAGACAAGAATTTTTTGTGACATACCTTTTGAGGCAATAGCAGAGAAGTTACGAATAACGGCTTTCATAGCTGAAGGACTCGCATTATATGTATCGTTTAATATCTGTGTTTCTAAAATACCACGTTCCCATGAACCCCGATCTGCTGTAATCGAAAAATCCGCTAGGTTAGGACGCACTTGCTCTAATGATAAACCGAATGAATAGGCTACACCTAAGGCATACAAGGCGTTTTGAACATTATAACCACCTGATAATGGAATCTCCATTTTTAACTCTGGGGATAAATTGGTATAAAAGGTAGCTTGGTATTGGTCCATCATCACATCAAAAGCAAAAATGTCTTGACCTTCATTTAATCCAATCGTCAACGTCGACTGTGGTAAGTCTTTAGGCATTTGATCCACGATTAAAGGTTCTTCACCTGGATAGATGAATGTACCGTCCTCTTTTAAGCCATCTAAAATTTCTAGCTTAGCTTTGGCAATATTTGCTCGTGAACCTAAAAATTCAATATGGTTTTCGCCGACCATGGTAATCACAGCCACATCCGGTTCTGCCAGTTGACTCAGAAAGGAAATTTCCCCAGCAGCAGACATCCCCATCTCTAAAACAATCACATCTGTATCTTCTGGCATATCTAAAATTGTTTTTGGTAGACCAATATCATTGTTATAGTTACCATTGGTTTTGTGCACTTTTAAAGCTGCCGATAATGCAGCTGCGGTCATATCTTTTGTCGTTGTTTTACCAGATGACCCTGTAATACCAACGACTTTTGGCTTAATCCATGATAGATATGCTTTCGCAAATGCCTGCATAGCCACAAGAGTATCTTCTACTTGTATGATTGGAAAATCAGCCGGCGCTTCACTTGGATCATTAGACCACAAGGCCGCAACTGCCCCATTTTCAATGGCTTTATCAATATAAGAATGGCCGTCAGTCGCCCCTTTTAAGGGAACGAATAGGGCTCCAGGGGTAATTAACCGCGAATCAAATTCTACTGAATTAATTTCCGCAAAACGAGCTGTCGATGTGAAATCAATTGCATCGACGGCTTTTACGATATCTTTAATTTGTGTGGGTTTCATACTTGCCTCTCTAACTACTAAAGGTCGCTCAATCTTGCTTCCAGCGCCTTAGCTACAATAGCTGCTTTTCTTCAATGTTTCATTAGACTATTTAGATGACTTATTTAAGGTATGCTATCAGAATGACTACAGTGACTGCTGAATACTTTTCTTCTTATTATAGCGACTTAACCCTAATTGAATCAATTCTTCTAATAAATCCGTATAAGATTTTCCACTCGCTTCCCATAAAGCTGGGTACATAGAGAATTGCGTAAATCCTGGTAAAGTATTCACTTCGTTAATATAAATTTCACCAGATTCAGTTAGGAAAAAGTCCGCCCGCGATAAACCTGACCCATCTAGGGCTAAGTAAGCTTTTCTCGCAAAGTCTTGTAATTTAGCAACAGTCGGCTCATCAATCGCTGCTGGAATTAACATTTCAGTTGTATTGTTTAAATATTTCTCTTCATAATTGTAGAAACCTTGTCCCTTAGCTAATTCACCTGGAACTGAAACAAAGATTTCGTCATTACCTAAGACCGCCAACTCTACTTCACGTGGGTTCTGTACACTTGCTTCTACTAGGACGCGACGGTCATAACGGAAGGCTAATGTTAAAGCTGCTAGTAACGACGCGTCATCAACGGCTTCAGATACCCCAACACTTGAACCCATATTTGCTGGTTTAACAAAGACTGGATAAGCTAAGGCATTTGTGACTTTTTCAATAGCTAAAGTTTGGTCTTTTTCCCAATCATAAGCTGATAAAGCTACAAATGGTACTTGTGGTAAGCCTGCTTGGTTGAATAAGTGTTTTGATACGATTTTATCCATCCCTGCTGCAGAAGCTAAAACGCCTGCTCCTACATAAGCGATATTTAAACTTTCAAATAAGCCTTGAATTGTACCATCCTCACCATTAGGGCCGTGTAAAGCAGGGAAAACAATTTGCTCATCCCCTTCTTTCAAGACATCTGTGGGTACAATAGCTTGCCCAACTTGGTCTAGTTGGAAGTTTGCTGAAGCATCTGGTTTTTCAGTCATGCTTGTACCCTTAAACCAGTGACCTTGTCTATCAATGTATACCGGTGTAACGGTATGGCGATCATATTGTATATTTTGCATGATGGCTGTTGCTGTTAAGATAGAAATATCATGTTCCGCACTTTTTCCACCAAATAAAACGATAATTTCCATGAAAATGTCCTCCGTCAATTGTCTCTAGTATTTTTATTTACGCTTGGAAGTCCCAAGATTCTGTTGTTAAATCGTAAGTTAGTCTATCTAATAATAAATTGGATGTCTTGTCTGTTTCAACAAAGCGTGGATTGTCTTCAGCTAAATATACGCTAAATGCCCTTTTGTTGGGGCCAACGCGGTCAGATCCTTCAAAGGTAATGATAATACCGTCGTGGCTTAATCGAGCTAAATGGCTTAATATAGGCTTAGCTGGTATAGGTACCGATTTCCCATTTTTTACTATGGTCTTCTTACGGAACAAAAACATTGACTTTTGCTCTTGTAAGTTTGCCGTTACTTTATCTGCCAATACATAACCGAGTTGTTTGAAAAAGTCATGGATATCACGGTAGTACATTTTAGTTGTTAGATATGAATTCGGATAAGTTGAACCAAAGAAGGTAAATCTATTCCCTAATTTATAAAAAGTTGGCTGGTTCAATGGTGCATCCGTATGGCCTAAAAATAACAGTTCCGCAATTTCTTGGTCGGACAGCTGCTGGAATAGGGATTCATATTTAAAATCAATCCACTTAGTCTGGACCTGGGCTCCATTAGCTTGTTCATCAATAAAAGCTTTCACAGCCTCATGTCCACTCACGATATGAAAACGCGTAAACTCATCAAATCGACCTAGATTATTAGGATTCTTGATGAGTAACAAGTTATTTGGTATGGTATTTACCGCACGCGTAAAATATTTTAAACCCACGCCCAATGATTGCACCTGATTTGAGATTGGGTTTGTAAATATGTATATATAATCATTTGTCACAGCTGTGCACCTCTTATTCCAGTAAATATTTTAACAAATTACGTTTCAAAACACTATCTTTCATCCCATAAAAGCTTTAAAATACCAATGATTGATAGTCAAATCTTTAAGGAGGCTTTTCAACATGCACTTGATTGCATCTCCATTGCAAAAACAATTCTACACTTATTTACCTAAATCACCAATATATAAACAGTTTTCTGTCGAAGATTTACCAATTTCTTATCATAATCTGGTCAACCAACAAAATGGGGGTTATACCTCTCATAGTTATGTCGTCAGCAAACGCCCTAGTCGCGATGCTTTAACCGCTGTCTACATTCCTTTTATCGCCGGTATGTACGAGCAGAAACCAACCGCTGATTATCAGCTACCAAGTATCACTCGGCAAAATGACTTTATCCATCGTTCTAACGTCCCGGAAACAGGTATTATCTTTTATGAAGACCACGACCGGGTCGCGTACTTTGATTTTGCCCAATTAAATGATAAGGGCGAACCAGCCGTCACTTATATGGATGTCGGTTTAGGCCAAACCATTAACTTAGCGCCAGATTTCTCCTCATTCTTAGACCTATTCGAATATCGTTTTCTAGGATTACCCGCACCAACTTTGGTATCATACCACCGAGTAAATGCTGCCATCCTACATGCGCACTCCTTTGAGGAAATCTTCAACCTACTCGCACTTTACGGACCACTATTAGGTCAGGAATGGCAAAATGATTGGCAAAACTTGCTGGCTCACTTTGTCACTAGGCCTTTTGATCAATTCCAAAAAGCCTTGAATACCTACAGTCAAGGTCATAAATCAATTTTATCGATATAAAGTACTACCGATATATTAGAAAACGGCTAGCCTAATTAAAGCGCTAGCCGTTTTCTTTGTCTATGTATACTTATTTATTAAACTTATTGGAATAAAGCTTGAATATCTTCCGGTGACTCATCAAAAGCCCACGTTTCTATTAAGTTTCCTTGAACAATCCACCGTTGGGTAAGATCAGCTGTACAAGTCATCAAGGTAATAATTGGGTCCCCTGTTATATCTTGAGAAATGTACTGTACTTGGTCTGGATTCACTGCTTCAACAAAAAAAGTATCATATACGTAAACATTCGTTAAATCACTCAGATAAATTTTATCTCCAACTGTCACTGAATCGGAAATATTATTCAACAAGATATCGGTGCCATAACCTATATGATGGCTAGCCAAAGTATAATTTCCTTGGCCCATTACTTGATCTGGAAACATTGTGCCGGCACCAGAAACCATCGCCGCATCAGACATTCCTTTAATTACTGCAGTATTTAAATTAGCATTTGGAATAGCGACCGCACCTAATACATCTAAGTCTGCTTCACCTGATGCAATATCTGAGCGCACCTGGTTAACTTCTGCTGCTGACACATTCCGAACTTCATTAAAATCAAACTGGCCATTCGACTGGTCCGCCTGGTTGTCCTGAATTTCTTCAGCCGTATAATTAGTCACTGCTACATCTCGTTGATTTAAATAAACTTGTACTATTGGCCAAGCCTGGTATACCATCATCACAATCCCCACTAGCAATAATAGCAGACCTAAAATCCTGCGAAATCCTAGCTTTTTCATCAATTAACACCCACTTCTAAATCTTACTTACTGTTTTCTAAATTCATTATGACACATTTTCCTATACACCGCTATTCGCCCCCTTTGTCATAAATTCAATCCACAGACCAGCATCTGACTTTTACCCAAGTTATACACAGCACTCATAAAAACTCCCCCTAATTTATCAAGTTTTCAACCGATTTCATCTAGTTTACCCACAGGTTGTTGATAACCTCTATTTTATTTACACAGATTTTACACAATAATCACCTATTTACCCACAACGTTATCCACAAATCCACAGAGAAAGGGAAAAAAAGAGGCTGGGACAAAAATATCTCAGCCTCTCTATGCTATATAAGAACGTATATAATTGGCTTCCAAAAGTCAGCATTATTCACCTTATGGTCCAGTACGTCAATGCTAAACGACTTTTGTCTCACCTTATTTTAACTGCTATATTGCAAATGAATGTAGTTTTCAGTTGAAATACCTATTAAATACAGAATCTTATCCCCAGATTATAAATATTGGATATTTCTAGGGAGATACAATTCAAAACAACAACTAAATACTATACTCACCGATTCGGTTCCATTTTTTATCATGTAAAATAATACGTGCTGGTACCCCAACAGCGGTGGCATACGGTGGGACATCATGAATGACGACTGCATTAGCCCCTACTTTTGCATGATGTCCAACTGTCACATTACCTAAAACAGTCGCATTGGCCCCCACTTCAGCATCATGTTGAATGGTTGGATGGCGTTTAGCCCCTTTATCATTACCAGTACCACCCAAAGTGACCCCATGGTATAACTTTACCCGGTCGCCAACTATTGCTGTTTCACCAATTACAACACCCATACCGTGATCAATAAATACATTTTCGCCAATTTGGGCTCCAGGATGAATTTCAATTCCCGTATCTTTACGGGTTTCTTCTGCCATTTTTCGAGCACCATAATAATCTTCTTGTAAGTAAAGTTCTCGTTCAGCGATATGTCGAATGACTGCCTGAAAACCAGGATAAAGAAAGACTTCTTCTATAGACTGCGGTGCAGGATCATGATCATAAATGTATTGTGCAAAGTCACGATGGGCTTCATTTAATTCATCACTCAGCATGCCCATCACCAAATTGGCCAGTGGATAAATAACGTTCTCCAGAATCTGGGAAAACCGTCACTACTACTTTACCCTTACCTAATTCTTTAGCTAAAGCTTTGGCAGCTACGTAGTTAGCACCTGATGAAAAGCCGGCAAAAATACCTTGTGTTTTCGCTAATTCTTTAGCAGCAGCAATCGCTTCTTCATTTGAGACGGTCGCTACCTTATCTAAGGTTGATTGGTCTAAGACATCTGGAATAAAGTTTGCACCTATTCCTTGAATTTTATGTGCTCCTGCCTTACCTTCTGTTAATAACGGTGAATCAGATGGTTCTCCACCCCAGATTAAGGTAGCTGGATTTTTTTCTTTTAAGATATGACCAACACCGGAAACTGTACCACCAGTACCAATACCAGAAACGAAGCCATCAACATTTGGTAAGTCTGCTAAAATTTCTTTTGCAGTCGTTTCCTCGTGAGCCTTCACATTGGCTTCGTTAGTAAATTGTCCAAAAAGCACACCGTTACGTTCAGCCGCAATTTTCTCAGCTGTCTCACCTGCTAATGCCATACCGCCTGATTTATCCGTCAACACGAGTTCCGCACCATAAGCTTGGATCAATTGACGACGTTCAATACTCATTGATTCTGGCATCACAATAACAACGTGAATACCTAAAGCTGCACCAACCATCGCTAACCCCACACCAGTATTCCCTGATGTAGATTCCACAATTGTCCCGCCAACGGCAACTTTACCTGAATCTAATAAATCTTGCACAATATACTTTACTGGGCGATCTTTAACAGAGCCAGATGGATTGTTTTTCTCTAATTTGACATAGATATCTGCCGAATTTTCATCTAAACCATTAATTTTGACTAAAGGTGTGTAACCAATCGCATCTACAATATTTTCAAATAACATAAAAAATCCCTCCAAATATAGACCATCGTCATTTTTGATTACTTGCTTTCACGCTACATTATGCTGCATTTCTTAGGAGCCTCTTACAAGTTTTTTATAACAGAAAGACAAGTCAACTATCTATCCGAATAGTACCCTTTTCGCTCCCCATAAGCAATTGCTTTGCTCAATTTTCGATGAGGAATAATTGAAGTATTTTGATTGGTTTAATCTATCAAAACATACGCATATTCATTTTGATTTTCATTTACTCAGGCGTATGATGGAAATACAATATACATTGGAGGTAGCTATGGACATTCGATTCGCACAAAAACAAGATATTACAGACATTTTAAAATTACTAGCACAAGTCAATTTAATCCACCACCAAGCCCGCCCGGACATTCTAAAAAAAGGAACTAAGTACACTTACGAAGAGGTTGCAACAATCATCGATAATCCACAACGACCAATTTTAGTCGCTGTAGAAGACAACCATGTACTTGGATATATGTTTGGTATTTTCCAAGAAACTACAGAAGATAATATACTAGTAGCTGAGAAATCTTTATACATCGATGATATCTGTATTGACCAAGATGCCCGTGGAAAACATGTAGGCCAAGCACTTTATCAAGCAACAAAAGACTTGGCCACTGATACCGGATGTCGTCGGATTACCTTAAACGTTTGGGATTTTAACGATTCAGCCAAATCTTTCTATAAAAAAATGGGCATGCAGACTTTTAAAACGACTTTAGAAGATATTTTATAAACAATCACAACGACTTAACAAACTTGTTAGGTCGTTTTCTTTTAGGAAAAAATGAATCCATGTCATCAAAAAAGTAGCCTCCACTCGGAAAGCTACCCTAATCTTATATGGATTAAGTTCAATTTTTTTAAGCTAAATTATAGTGACTAATCTTCTACGGCAACTGCTTCAATCTCTACAAGCGCCCCTTTAGGAATCGCCGCAACTTCAAAAGCTGCACGAGCAGGGGTTACACCCGTAAAGAATTCAGCATAGACTTCATTCATCGCCGCAAAATCGTCAATCTTATCTAATAAAACGGTTGTCTTCACTACATTAGACATATCCAAGCCTGCCTCCGCTAAAATAGCTTGAATATTGGTTAGTGATTGACGGGTTTGCCCTTGAATATCAGTAGCCGCAAATTCACCCGTTGCTGGATCAATGGGTAATTGCCCAGATACATAAACAGTGCCATTCACACTAATAGCTTGAGAGTATGGGCCTAAAGCTGCAGGTGCCTTTTCAGTTGCAATCGCTTTTTTTGACATAGATAATACAACTCCTCTAATTTTATTTTAATCTTCTATATACATTATTCACTATATTAGGGAAATTGTCGATGCCTAAATCGTAAAACTAATGCCGACCAATTAACCAGTCAACAGTTCAAGGATCATCATGGTCAAAGAAAGCAGATTCTTCCATATCTAAAGCTTCTATCTTAACTATATCTTCAGTGTGCAATTTAAAGTCATAGATAGCAATATTTTCTGTCATACGTTCTGGACGAACAGACTTAGTTAAGGCAACCACACCTTTTCCCCATGCAAAAAAAGAGTACCCAGCACGGATACTCCTGAAAACTGAAAAATTCAGTCTTTTTATTATTCTGCAGCGTTGTTGTCTGTGAAACCGTATTTTTTGTTGAAACGGTCCACACGTCCATCGGCTTGTGTGAATTTTTGACGTCCAGTGTAGAATGGATGTGAGTCTGATGAAGTTTCAACACGGATCAATGGGTAAGTGTTGCCATCTTCCCACTCAATTGTTTCAGTAGAATTAACTGTTGAACCAGATAAGAATTTGTATCCTGTACTTGTGTCCATAAATACTACTGGATGGTAATCTGGATGAATTTCTTGTTTCATTTGTACATACTCTCCTTTTCGCCCTGAACTTCTGCAGCCCAGAGATTATTTTTAACATAACACGAGTAGTCTACCATAGTGTACTATCACTTTCAAGTAGATATTTATGATTTACTTTTATTTTTTCCTTTCGATAAAAAGACATCAAGGCGGTCAATAAACTGGTCATTCGTCTCCGTCTTCTTCATTTCTTTCAGCATTTCATTGGTATATACCAACATATCGCCTTTCATCGTTTGACGTAATTTCCATAAGACTTTCAAGGTTGCTTCATCATGTAACAACTCTTCCTTACGCGTAGATGAACGACGAATATCGACTGCTGGGAATACGCGAGACTCTGCTAGGTCACGAGATAGATGAATCTCCGCATTCCCTGTTCCTTTAAATTCCTCATAAATCATATCGTCCATCCGTGAACCAGTATCCACTAAAGCTGTTGCTAGGATTGTCAGCGAACCACCATCTTCAATATTACGCGCTGACCCAAAGAATTTCTTCGGCTTGTAGAAGGCAGCTGGATCAATACCTCCAGATAAAGTTCGGCCACTAGGCTTCTCGACTAAGTTATATGCTCGTGCTAAACGAGTAATAGAATCCATTAAAATGACTACGTCACGTTTATCTTCCACCAATCGCCGCGCTCGTTCTAACACTAATTCCGCAACCCGTACATGATTTTCAGGTCGTTGATCAAAAGTAGATGATACCACTTCACCATCAATCGAACGCTCTAAATCTGTCACTTCTTCTGGTCGTTCATCAATTAAGAGCATAATCAACTCAACATCCGGATTATTCGCAGTAATCCCGTTGGCAATCTCTTTCATCAGGACTGTTTTACCTGCCTTAGGTGGTGCCACAATCAAACCACGCTGACCGTAACCAACTGGCGCAATCAAATCAATCATCCGGGCAGATAAACGTCCAGGTGTTGACTCCAAACGCAACTGTTCATTTGGGTAAACCGGTGTCAAAGCAGGAAAATGCGCGCGTTCCTTAGCTTCATCCGGATCTTTACCATTCACTGCATACACGTGCATTAAACCAAGATACCGCTCATTGGCCTTAGGTGGACGCGCCGTACCCGATACCAAATCCCCATTCCGCAAACCAAATCGACGAATCTGAGAATTCGAAATATATATATCTTCCTGGCTTGGCGAATAATTAATCGAGCGAAGAAAGCCAAAATCAGACCCCGTAATATCAAGCACACCCTCGACATTCATAAAGCCTTGACTCACTTCTTGCGCTCGCAAGACAGCCATAATTAATTCCTTCTTATTCATTTGACTATAATACGGCACCTTATATGCCTTTGCATATTGGTAGATTTCCTTCAAAGTCATAGCCTGCAAACTATGCAACTTTACTTGTTCTTGCTCATTCGATGACATAAAAAAACCTTCATTTCTATTTATATTTCATTCATTTCTGGAAAAGGGCGACCGCGTAGAAGCTGAGTAATCTTTACATAAAACTAGCTATAAAGCAGCTAGCTGGTCGTTAGATCTAAAGAAGTGTTCAAAGAGGACTTGCTATTCATTAAAATAAAAGTGTAAAGGACTGCGCCATTATTAGCCACAGTCCTCACATGCAATCACTACAGTGAAAACATTAGTTCACTGTTGAATCATCGTATTGTACCAATTGAATATCAGCACCTAACGCTGACAATTTTTCATCAATATGGTCATAGCCACGTAAGATGTTACCAGCACCATATAATTCAGTTTCACCCTCAGCCATCAATGCCGCAATGACTAAACCAGCACCTGCACGTAAATCAGAAGCCGTTACAGTCGCGCCAGTCAATTGGTTTGGCCCACTAAAGGTAATTTGATCATTATTTTCATCAATATTTGCACCCATCCGCACTAACTCAGGTACATGCTTAACACGTTTAGGATAAATCGTATCCTCTAATTTACCACTACCAGTTGCTGATAGTAGTAATGGCGTAATCGGTTGTTGTAAATCTGTTGCAAAACCTGGGTAAGGGGCTGTTTTGATGTCTACCACTTTTAATTGACCATCATTTGGATGAATATAGATAGAATCATCATTTACATCCATTTTAACGCCCATTTCCCGTAATTTCGCTAAGAAACTTTCGATATGCTCCGCAATCACATTATGAACTGTTACACCTTGACCAAGCGCAGCAGCGGCTGCAATATAAGTACCCGCTTCAATCCGGTCAGGAATTTGTTGGTGAGAAGCACCGTGCATGCTATCTACACCTTCAATACGGATTGTAGAAGTCCCTACACCTTTAATTTTGGCACCCATTTTATTTAAAAGCATTGCGATATCAATAATTTCAGGCTCACGCGCTGCATTTTCAATCACAGTTGTCCCTTTAGCACGGGATGCTGCTAACATAATATTAATGGTTGCACCCACACTGACAACATCAAGATAAACTTCAGTACCAGTCAAGCCATTACCATTTGTTGTTAAATGCATTGCACCTAATTCGTTACTAACTTCTGCACCTAAAGCTTCGAAGCCTTTTAAATGTAAATCCATTGGACGAGGGCCCAAGTTGCAGCCACCTGGTAAACCGACAACACCCTCGCCGTATTTCCCTAATAAGGCTCCCATGAAATAATAAGATGCCCGTAAGCTTTGGATCTTACCATCAGGCATTGGGATATTTTTCATGTTAGTCGGGTCAATGCGCATTACATGGTCATTAAATGCTACATCCACGTTAAAATCTTTCAAAATCTCAATTAAAGCGAATACGTCATCAATTTCCGGCACACCCTCAATCACTACCGGTGAATCCGCCATTATCGCTGCAGGTATAAGTGCAACTGCGCTGTTCTTCGCTCCTGAAACTGTAATATCACCCTTTAACGGATTACCACCCTTGATGATAAATTTTTCCATTATAAAACCCCTCATTCGTCATTTTCATTTTTATCTAATGCTTATTTTTAGTTGAAGTTTGATTCAATAATTATCTATCATCACCAAGCACGCTTTTTTTGCAAAATATTCCGATTATACGATAGATAATGCAAAATTGATTATACCTAATTCTCTATGAGATAACTACCATCTCCGCCAATTTTAATGGTTTTTTTAACTTCTATGTAAAATTTTTCATATATATCATTAGTTATAAGTCTATTATAACCTATGAAGTCACGATGCATCATAGAAAAAAACTGAAGATGCTTGGTAAAGCGCTATTTACGTCTAATTTTAATTTTAGCGTACAAAAAAGAGCAACAACCCATAGGTCATTGCTCCAAAAAGGATGTATTAAGCGGAAATCCACTGGCTAAAATGAATTATGCTTTGTTTGATGAACCAAACATACGTAATGTTTCACGAGCAGTTTCAACAATTGCAGCTTTACCTGGTGCTAAAACTTTACGTGGATCGTAAACTTTGTCATCATTATTTAAGTTTTCGCGAACAGCAGCAGTAAATACAATTTGTAATTCAGTATTTACATTAATTTTCGCATGGCCACGTTCGATGGCTTTTTTAATTTGCTCTTCTGGAATACCTGAACCACCGTGTAATACTAATGGAGTGTTTGTGTATTCAGAAATTTCTTTCATTTCATCGAAACCTAAAACAGGTTCACCTTGGTAAGGACCATGAACTGAACCTAAGGCTGCAGCTAATGCATCGATACCAGCTTCATCAACGATACGTTTACATTCTTCTTTGTCTGCATAGTTGATACCAGCAGTAACGCCGTCTTCAGTACCACCAACAGTACCGATTTCACCTTCAACAGAAGCACCACGTTCGTGTGCGTATTCTACAACTTTTTTAGTCATAACGATGTTTTCATCGATTGGGTGATGAGAACCATCAATCATAACTGAAGAGTATCCAGCGTCGATTGCACGTTTAGCAGTCTCAAAAGATGAACCGTGGTCTAAATGTAAAGCAACTGGAACAGTGATTTCCATATTTTCAATTAAAGCTTTAACCATTGCGGCAACAACTTCTGGGCCACCCATGTATTTACCAGCACCCTCAGAAACACCTAAAATTACTGGTGAGTTTTCTGCTTGAGCTGCTTCTAAAACAGCTTGAGTCCATTCTAAGTTGTTAATGTTTAATTGTGCTACTGCATATTGACCGTCTTTCGCTTTTTTCAGCATGTCGACCATATTTTCTAATGGCATATATAGTTCCCCCTGATTTTTAATTTTGATGTGCTCGTGCCTATTGTAACCCTTATCAATTGCTTTTTACAAGAGTTTTGTCTCACAAAAAACAAAATGTTAAATGATGCCATAAAACACCATTCAGGAAACGCATACACTGTATTCATCATTAGTATAGTGCAATTTATGCAATGATAATCCTATTTGTTTGTAAATTTTTTGACTAACAGTGATTATTTCCAATTTAAACTAGACTATTATACTGACTAAGACTGGCTAGCACTCGTATCCTCATCAGTACCACTAGCTGCAGGGGTTGTTTCTGCTACTTCTGCATCACTTGCACCACTTTCAGCATCAGCTTCCACTGTGTTTTTATCATCGTGGCTCCAAGCACCATTCATTGAAGCACTTGTTGAAGCATCCGTTGTATCTTCCTCAATTTTCACTAACTTTTGTCCTGTTTGCGCTAGATACCAATCAATTACAGGTTGCAAGTCTAAAACATGCTCGTTAATTCCACGATACTTACCATCTTCATCATGCATCGCTACATAATTGTGAACAACATAGTTATCTTTATGGATTGGTACGTGTACATGAACCCCTTCCATATTTCCTGACCGCAATTGAGAAATTACCCAAGAAACATTCTTCATTGCGCGTGGCGGGTGAACGGTACCAAGTGGGCTACCAACATCTTTTTTGTAACGAGAAGCGAACATATCCTGACCAGGTTTCACTCGGTTATAGTAAATATACTGGTTGTTCTCATCTGCATAAGTCAATTCAAGAGGGATGGTCTTTAAGAACCAATTCAATTGATTTACGGTTAATAAACCACGGTCTAATTTAACATAAGTATCCCCTTCAACAGCACCAACCTTCTCTGCTGCTTGCTCAACCCAATCTGGTGCAGTCATGTCTACACCTTCAATAGTTGTGTCACAATGCTTAGTAGCCGTTAAATCTTCCTCAGGGAATACAGGGTTATCTTTAAGTGGTTGAACAGATTCGACGTACTTCATGAACTTCTCTAAACTACCTTTCAAGAAGCTGACAGTGCTAGGGTCGACTAAATCACCGTTAGCGTTGATGGCCTCTTTACAATTCCCCAATAGGAATTCTTGACCTGGCATTACTAAAGCATCGATTCCTGGTGCCTCAAGAATTTGACGTAAGTGTAATTGTGACCGCGATGTTCCTTGGTCTAGATAAGAAGCGCCAATGATTTTTACAGGTTTATTTTTCAATGGATGAATTGTGAATGATAGCCATTCCAATGCACTCTTCAAAGGCCCTGGTGTTGTATGATTATGCTCCGCTGTAGCAATAATTACACCATCGGCTTGACGAATTTTCCGGTTCAAGGTATGAACAGGTCCTTCTGTTGCTAATTCTGGATTATCTTGATTAAATAAAGGTATTTGGTCAATTTCAAGAATCTCTAAATCAAATAAATCAGTAAATTCTCTTTGAATATATTGTAACAATAAACGGGTATATGATTTTTCAGCAGTTGAGCCAACAATACCAACAATTTTCATTTTGTCACCCTAGTCCTTTCTACTTAGTCCACTCGTAGTTTTCAGCAGCAGCTTTTGTCTCGGTTCTTAGCTGAGTAAATTCTTGTGTATGATCAATAAATTGAATAAATTCTTTAAAAATTTCTTCTAATTGTTCAACAGTTTTTTGATCACTTAAATCGCCATCATCATCAAATGCTTGTAAAGAATGTCCTAATAGAAATTCTGAATTTGGTATCACACGCGCCCTAATATCTGGCGAGTCTAAAATTTGGCGTAAGTGCATTTGTGCTCTAGAAGATCCTAAACGACCGTTAGAAGCACCAGTAATCATAATTGGTTTATCTGCTAAGGGATAAATATAATAGCTTAACCAATGTAAGGCATTAGTTAGTGAAGACGTAATAGAATGATTATATTCTGCAGCACTAATAATAACCGCATCTGCTTGCTCGATTTTTTTAGCATCCTCTTCAACGATACTTGGGAGTGTCTTATCTTCTGGTTTAGTAAATAGGGGATAATCACGAATTTCCAATAATTCAATTTCAGCTTGATCTGCAAAATGTTTCTGAATATATTTCAGAAGTTTTCTATTAGTAGATTTCTTAGAATTTGTACCTACGATTCCGATAATATGCTTCATGATTTTCTGTCCTTTCTATAGTAGAAATATAGCCTGCTAACAAATAAGTTCAACTTTGCCCACTAAACCAGATGTATAGGTAACCTGTCCCTGTTGGTCAACAACCAACACTTCAATATGGTCTATTTTTTCTGCTTGATTGATAATTGCTTCCTTAGATAAGGGAAACAACCGAGTAGTCCATATTTCACCGTCTAAAGAAGATTCACTTACCACAGTGACACTGCGAACGTCCGCTTGAAAGGGCTTACCATTTGTAGAATCTAAAATATGGTGGTAAAGATGCCCATCCTGTTCGAATACGCGTACGTAATCTCCAGACGTTACAACTGATTGGTTACTCAAATCGACAATGGCCTTGTTATAACCACGCCTTTGGTCGGGATCCTGGATACCTATACGCCATTGTGTACTTTCTGCATGATTGGGTCGATGGCCATAGAATCTAAGGTTACCACCAAGATTAATAGATGCCCTGGCTACGCCTTGCTCTTTGAAATAAGCGATAATTTGATCTGCCGCATACCCTTTTGCAAGCGCACCTAAGTCAATCGACATCCCTGGCTTAGAAAGGTAAACTGTACTTTCTATTTCATCTAGATGAATTTCATTCGGGTCTACTAAAGTCAGTCGGTCATCAATCTCTTGCTGGCTAGGTTTACGATAATCCGCAAAACCAATCCGCCACAAGTTAACTAAAGGCCCAATTGCTATATTTAGCTTTCGCCCTGATGCAATACTTTCTTTTTTACCGATTTGAATGAGATGAAATAGCTCTGGATGAACGCGTACAGCCTTTAATCCTGCTGCTTGATTAACCGCCATTAATTCAGAAGATGGGTCATTCGCCGAAAAACGCGCTTCCAATTGAAACAAACGCTGGACTGCAGCAAGTAATAAAGCATTACTATTTGGATGATCAACCATCAAATCAATCGTCGTACCCATCAAATTGATAGAATGACGTTTTTCAAAGTCCAAATCACTAGCCTCCAACTCCTTAAACCTCTTCTACCCTAAATAGTAGGAAGTAACCAAAAACTAAACCACAAATGCCTACAAAAATTTGTACATATCTTAATGGCATAAGGAACATTGATAAACCCATCACAAGATAAGTTGTCGTTAGGATATGAATTTTTTTGCGCCTGCTGATACCACCTTGTCGCTTAAAGTCACCAACATACCGTTCATACAAACGAGTAGATTCTAACCAGTTTTTAAATCGCGGTGAACTTCGCGTGAACAACCAGCCAGCGAGCAACAAGAAAGGGGTTGTCGGTAAAACAGGTAATACGACGCCTACACTCCCTAGGATCACACTTAACAAGCCCAATATTAGAAAAGCCTTCTCTTTAAGAGTTCTCATTTCCATGCCTCACCTCTTGAAAATATATTCACATGATAGGTCTATTTCAAATTACTAAATTATACTTTCTTCGTCAACCAATAACCAAATATTAAAAAGAGGATACAACATTTGTGTTGTATCCTCTAAAATATGTCTTGTTTTATTCTCATCTTAAACAAAATTGTATTACTTATCTAGCGACTTATGGCGAATATTTAATTGGTATTGTTCATAGTTTGATCGTTTTAGTTGTGGTAAACTCATCATAGCTATGAAGCTAAATAGATAAAGGCTTGCTAGGAAAAGCATCACCATACCTACACTTGAAGCATCTAAAATGAAACCAATAATAACTGATGAAAAACCACCCACTGCACGTCCAACATTCAAGATAGTATTATTGGCAATAGCATTTACTTTGAATGGATACAAATGAGAAATCATTGCGCCATAGCCACCAAACATACCATTTACAAAGAAACCTACAATAGCGCCTCCGATTAAAATTGTTAATGCTGAATTGGCAAAGGTGAACAGATACACTGAAACTGCTGATGCAATTAAATACATACCATAAGACAATCTTGGGCCTAATCTATCTAAAATTTGCCCAAATGTCAGCATTCCCAAGCACATACCTAAGATTGTCGTTACCATCCAAGTAGATGACCCAGAAACTGTCACACCAACTTGTTCTTGCATGATTGTAGGTAACCAGTTCATCATGCCAAAGTAACCCGCAATTTGTACAGTTGTCATCACCATTAAGACGATAGTTTGATAGGTTTGCCCTGGAGTCTTAAATAATTCCTTAATAGAAGGTTTTTCATTTTCATTAATATCTACTAGGTCTTCCGTGACTTCATCCGTATTAATCCCTAATTCATCTTCGTTAATAGTTAATTTCGCCCATATCACCACTAAGATTGGTAAGAGACCAAATAGGAATAACCCTCTCCAACCCAGTGTTGGTACAATAAAACCTGCTAGAAGCGCCGAACTAATGGAGCCGATTTGACCAACAATCCCATTTAAGGATGAAATTCGCCCTAACTGTTTAGCCGGCACAAGTCCAGCCATGATGGAAATTGCTACTCCATACTCACCACCTACACCAATACCAGCGATGAAGCGTAATAGGTATAGGTATTGAATGTTTGGCGTGAAGAAGATTAAAGCTGTTGCAATAGAGAAAGTAAGAATTGTTAAGTAGAAAACCTTCATCTTGTCCCAGCGGTCAGCTAAGACACCGAATAATAAACCGCCAGCTAGCATCCCTAAATTGGTAATTGTCGCGATCCAACCGGCAGCTACACTGGAAATTCCTAATTGGCTGATGATAGATGACATTGAAAATGATAAGAACATCACGTTCAAATCATCTGTCCCCGATGCAACAATAGCCGCAATCAAGGCATTACGTTGCGATTTATTTAACTTGTGATCTCCCGCTTGTAACGCATCTTTACTTGCATTATTTTCGATTGTTTTTTCCATTTTTGTGCTCCTTTTTTGGTAAAACTGATGTAATTCCCTCATTTAATCACCATAAAAATAAAAATGGGCAAAAAAAAATAAGGTCGTCAATCTGGTAAAGCTATTTATATAGTAGAATTATCCACATTAACCGTGAATCTCTGACCAAGCTTTCGGATCCTTATACCAATCCATCAACTTGTCATAATACGGTGATAATTTAGGATCTTTTACTGCATAATCCAAAATCTTCACGTAATTCGTTAATGTCATCAAAGGATAACCCACTTTTTCAAAGGCTTCTTTACTTGCTCCTAATAAGTAGTCAAAAATCGCTACTGCTGCAATGACTTCTCCGCCTGCTTCTTGAATTTTATCTGCTGCTGTAATGACGCTTCCACCTGTTGAAATTAAATCTTCAATAATCACTACTTTAACACCAGGTTTCAAAGCCCCCTCAATTGCGTTTTGCTTACCGTGGTCTTTAGCTGAAGAACGCACGTAAATCATTGGTAAATCCAAGCGTTCACTGACAAAGGCCGCATGAGGAATACCCGCAGTCGCTGTTCCTGCAATCACATCTACATCGGGAAAGTTTTCTTTAATCAACTCTGCAAGTGCATCTTCTACAGTTGTACGTACACTCGGGTAGGACATGATTAATCGATTATCTGTATAAATCGGTGCTTTAAGTCCGCTTGCCCAAGTATATGGCGTCTCAGGACTAAAATTCACTGCTTTAATTTCTAATAATTTTTGTGCTACTAAATCAGCTTTTGCTACTGTCATCTCGCGCCCTCCTTATTGTCCAGACCAATCAGTAGTGATTTGGTCATAAGTCACTTTTGAATTATCCGCTTGTGTAATTGGTCGTCCCACCACGATGTAGTCAGAACCGCTTTGGGCTGCTTGACTTGGCGTCATAATCCGCTTTTGATCATCCGCAATAGAGGTCGCTAGACGAATACCCGGTGTAATCGTTTGGAAGTCTTCACCACAGGCATCTTTAATTGCTGCTGCTTCAAGTGGTGAACACACTACACCATCAAGGCCGGCTGCTTTCGTTAATTTAGCGTAACGCAATACGGAACCCAATACTTCACCAGGAATACCTTGTTCTTCATTCATTTGCTCAGTAGAAGTGGACGTTAATTGAGTAACACTAATTAACATAGGCCGTTTACCTGTCGAACCTGCCTCTAAACCACGAAGTGCTGCTTGCATCATCTCTTTCCCACCTGCCGCGTGTACATTGACCATTGCAACACCAGTACTGGCTAAAATCGCCATTGCTCGCTCCACAGTATTTGGAATATCATGTAATTTTAAGTCCAAGAAAATGTCGTGACCTTTTGCTTGTAGCGCATTTAAGAAAGCTGTCCCTCCAGCATAAAACAATTCCATACCTACTTTTACATTTAGTTGTTGACCTTGGAACTGATCAAGGAACGCAAATACCTCTTCTTGATTAGGAAAATCTAAGGCAATAATTGGTTTCTTCGGATCCACGTGGCACTTCCTCTCATATTTCTCTGTTTTCTTTTCATTATTCTCTCATTTATCTAAAAATGGGCAAAAAAAATA
>NZ_KV786997.1:6112-6306 GCF_001806975.1 Aerococcus sp. HMSC10H05 | reverse complement strand
AGGTTGCTGATTATATACTAGCGGATGCTGGTCTTAAAATTTGTTCACTGACAAAATAATAATGGTTATTCTTGTAAGCGAACAGCTCTCATGTTCAGGGCATCCATACGCTAGTGCAGTTTCCCCTGTTTTTACTCTGTTGGCTATTGTACCGACTTAGAAAGAAAGAGTCAACATATATTTTAATAAATATT
>NZ_KV786997.1:2435-6092 GCF_001806975.1 Aerococcus sp. HMSC10H05 | reverse complement strand
AAGAGTCAACATATATTTTAATAAATATTTACAATGATAATTAAAGACTGTCAAATCAACCATCATCCCTATAAAAAATTCTTTCCCACATACAAAATATACGAAAAGAGGTGCTATATTTTATGGGAATTATGAATCAAAATTTGATATGCTCGCTTGTTAGAAAAAGCTCGTTTAAAAAATTTAGAAATGTTCTTTATGCTTCTCATACGAATTTCTCTAGCCTTATATCAACTTAGGTCTTGTTGCCAAAAATCGATTAGACTACGAACTGCGTGAAATGCTTGGTTGGCAGCAAACTCAAGATTATCATCAAAAGTAGCTGGTGCATGCTCTCCGACATGATCTGAAATCCCCCTGACATTGATTACCGGAATCTCATAAAAACTTGCAATTTGCGCAAGCGCGCAGCTTTCCATATCAGACGCTGTAAGCAAGGGGAATGCCTTTTTGATTGCTGAAACAGCTAATTCATCACTCATAAAGGAATCAGCAGTCCCAATAGTTCCTTGAAAGGCGGAAATTTGATTTTGGGTAAGCACTTGCTTAATGATCGCCAGAAGCGTTTCTGAAACTGGATAGTCCGCTGGCATTTGCGGTACCTGACCATAAGCATAGTCAAACCCTGTTGCGTCCACATCACTATAGACGAACCGATCAGTGAAAACAATACTACCCAGAGGAAGTTCTTTACGGAAGGAACCGATTGACCCCGTATTTATTAGGAGATCTAACGACAACTGCTGACAAATCCAGGCAGCAGTTGCGGCTGCATTAGCTTTGCCAATCCCTGATACTACCAAATATAAGTCTTCATGAACCTTTTCAATGATTGTTTTTCCCTTTTGCCAAATAACCGTGGAAGCATAAAAATTACGAAAGGGTGCTAACTCTTCTTCCATTGCTGCAACTACTGCTATTCTCATCTTAGTTCCCCCATATCTCTGCGATTGGTGTAGTTACTTCCGCTTTTGTTCCTTCAAATTTTTCTTCAATATAGCTTTGAATTTCAGGGTCATGGTACAACTCATCTAATTTTTTTAAAGCAGCATCGTCCTTACGAGATTCCTTTACTGCTAAAACATTGATTGTTTCTCGAATAGCCGTGTCCGCCTCTTCATGAAAAATGGAATCCTGTAAAACATTTAAGCCACCTTCAAGGGCAATCGTATTGCTGATTAAAACCAAGTCAACATCCGGTAAAACCCGTGGACCAGTTAAATCATCAATGAGTGTAAATTCTAAGTTCTTGGGATTTTCGATTACATCACTAGTTGTTCCTTTTCCATCATCAAAGTCATCCTTTAACTTAATTAAACCAGCCGTTTCCAATAAGCGTAATCCTCTTGCAGTATTTGAGGGATTGTCAGCCAACGCTACTATTGAGCCATCTGCGATCTCATCTATACTTGTAAATTTATCAGAGTAGATACCCATCGGTTCGACATAAGTTGCCGCAATCGGTACTAATTGTTCAGGACTCTCCGCATTAAAGCTTTCTAAGTATCCAATTGACTGAAAGGCATTTGCATCCACATCACCATCTACAGTGGCTTGATTGGCAGTCGGTCCACCGGTGATTTCTTTAACTTCAATTTTTAATCCCGCTTCTTTTGCGGCCTCAGATTCTGCGATATGTGTCCAGATTTCTGCATCAGTGCCGACTGACCCAACCACGATTTTTGAATTTTCAGTTGATTCCCCTGTATTGGCAGTTTCTTGATTACTACAAGCTGTTAGCATCAGCGCCACTGTCAATAAACCAATCCCTTTAATCATTTTTTTCATTTATTTTGCTCCTTCCTAATGCATCGTCATGCCACCAGTTACATTGATTGCTTGACCAGTCATATAGCTTGCTAGCGGACTAGCCAAAAATAAAATGATAATTTGCGTTCGATTAGTTGCTTAGCCATAGCCACTAACGAAGTTTCCCTTCCAACATCCACGTTGACTTGATAATACTAATCAGTGATTCATCAAAACATTGACTCTTGAAAGCCAATATCAGCTGCAATTACAATTGCTTGATCTTTCAAAAAGGTTTGTACAACCACCTCACTAAATCCTTATTTTGAGCCGATAACTAGCACAAATTGTTATGCTAAAGTGTCAAAATACATCTATTTCACCACATGTCTTTGAAACGCATCGTCACTGATTCCCTCTTCAATAACGATTTTGGCATACTCCTTGGCACCAAATAGTGAATGGTCGCGATAATTCCCACAGCTTTCTATACCAACACCTTGAACATCTTCCCATTGTGACTCATTTGCAATGATTGTTAATACCTCGGTTAAAGCCTGCGCTACCTCGGTCGCACTAGGGACTCCCCAAGTAATCAAATGAAATCCTGTTCGACATCCAAATGGAGAAATATCAATGATGCCATCTAAGCGATCACGCAATAAATCTGCAAGTAAGTGTTCTAATGTATGAATCGCTGCTGTTGGCATTTCTTTCTCATTTGGTTGTAAAAATCGTAAATCATAATTGGCGATCACATCGCCTTTCGTTCCTACCTCTTCTGCAATTAATCGGACATAAGGGGCTTTAACTTTCGTGTGATCTAATGTAAAACTTTCGACTTCTGCCATTTTCTTCTCCTCCTAAATTTTGCTATTTTTCACCATCGACAATTCAACTTACTTGACAATACTTACCTTCCCTCCTTTACCTAGGTATAGAAAAAGCCCTTAGATATCAAAAAATATCTAAGGGCATAAAAACTGCGTTACCACCTTAATATACAGCATTCTCGCGAAATACTGCCTCATTCAGTTCCCACTACAGTGGAGACTGCTGTCTGCTAACGTAACATCTCCCGTATTCTCTTAATTATTCAGAGAATCCACTCTAAAGCCATTTTCAAGCATTTGTTCTTTGCCTCTTTTCAGCTACCGAGGTTCTTTAGAAAAAAACAAAAGCTTTACTTTCTTTTTCATCGTGTTTAATTATTAATTGCAATGACTATATCAGATAAATTATAAGAAAGTCAAGATAAAATGATGAGTAATTCACTAATTTATAATTAATTTTCTAAATCATTACTATTATGCGTAATGTTTCCCTCCCTACGTAATCGATACTACCTAGAGGTGTTTACTTTATGATACATTAGGTTCAATAGAAAAAATCCGGGGGTATCGGTACTGAAGTAGGTGATGCCATCTTGATTATCAAGCAGCTCTATATTGGAGCCCTTCTTTTTGGTGGTGAGTTTGGTTTGATGATATTTTGTCAGTTGACGTAACACTTATGTAACATTGCTTCGGTTGCAACACAACGACTGAGTCCATCAGATTTAGTAAGTAGTGAGCAGTTCACCGATATTTGGTAACTGTTTGTCAGATTTTCTTAGTCGGTCCTTAACGGATGACTTAATGTCTGGTATTTCTTTGTTATATTTTCATTATTTTCTCATTTATCTAAAAATGGGCAAAAAAATAATCAACAACGAAACAAGGTTGCTGATTATATACTAGCGGATGCTGGTTTTAAAATTTGTTCACTAACAAAATAAAGGTGGCTATTCTTGTGAGCGAACAGCTCTTATATTCAGGGCATCCATACGCTAGTGCAGTTTCCCCTGTTTTTTCTCTGTTGGCTATTGTACCGACTTAGAAAGAGTCAACATATATTTTAATAAATATT
>NZ_KV786997.1:0-2415 GCF_001806975.1 Aerococcus sp. HMSC10H05 | reverse complement strand
AAGAGTCAACATATATTTTAATAAATATTTACGATGATAATTAAAGACAGTCAAATCAACCATCATACCAATAAAGAATCCGTCCTTCCATACAAAACGTACAAAAGGAACGGATAATTTGCATTTTTATTTTATTGTGTAAATTACATAAGCATCAAATACTATTTTTTCTTGCGAACAAGTACAGCACCTAAAGCAGTTGTAATCATAGCCAAACCTGTCGCTAACGAACTCATCGTTTGGGCTCCTGCTGCTGGTAAAGTCGCAACCTGGTCATCAACAGTTGTAGACGACTCTTCGGCCTTCACTTCTGCAGATAAAACTGTTTCTGCAACCTTTGAACCTGTCTCTGCCACAACAACTTCTGATTCAGCTTTCGCTCCTTCAGTCGCTACAGTTTGTGCAGGAGTAGGAATTGGTTCAGCTACCACTACACCGTCTTCAGATATCGCTACAGGCCCTTTTACGTTACTTGTAGGAACTTCAGATTCTACCGGTGTTTCTGGTTCTACTGGAGTCTCTGGTTCCTCAACCTCTGGAACTTCTGGTTCTACCGGTATTTCTGGTTCTTCAACCTCTGGGACTTCTGGTTCTACCGGAGTCTCTGGCTCCTCTACCTCTGGAACTTCCGGTTCCACTGGCGTTTCCGGTTCTTCAACCTCTGGAACTTCTGGTTCTACTGGTGTCTCTGGTTCTTCAACCTCTGGGACCTCTGGTTCTACCGGTGTTTCTGGTTCCTCTACAACTGGAACTTCCGGTTCTAATGGTATTGATGGCTCTTCTACAACTGGAACGTCCGGTTCTAATGGTGTTTCTGGTTCTTCAACAACTGGAACTTCTGGTTCTACCGGTGTTTCTGGTTCTTCAACCTCTGGAATTTCCGGCTCTACTGGCGTTTCCGGTTCCTCTACTTCTGGAACTTCTGGTTCTAATGGTGTTTCCGGTTCTTCAGCTACTTCAATTCTATTGACTAGTATTGTGATATCTTTTGAAGGCCCACTATAGAAACCACCATTGCTAAAGATTGTGGTGTAACCCTCACTAATATCAACACTATCATAGTAATAATCCGATGAACTGATATTAGACATACTTGATCGAATGGTGTCATCCGTAGATTCGTATGCCACATATCTTGTACTATACAATATAGAACCATAGTTATCTTGAATAGTTACTTCTCTAAGAGCTCTTCCATAGTCTTGGTTATTATAAATAACACCTTCAGGTAAGAATAGTTTTTCAATAACCGACGTATCTGTATTATTGTGATTTACAACGTACACATTCATTTTGATTGTTGTAGAAGATACGGTACGACCATTAAATGATGTTGAAGACATCGTTCTAGAAATTTGTTCTTCACCAACTAATTGTAAATCTAAATTATGTTGATTATTCAATTGGTTAATAAAGTACTTTTGACGTAATTCATAGTTATTACCTAAGAAAGTTGCCTTCGCTATTTCTTGATTTGTTTCTTGGTCAATTACAGTAATGATATTTTGAACCGATGAATCATCAATATATTCAGTAGGTGCAATTCCAACAATTTCTTTAACCGGCGAAAGTATAACCTCACCTGTTTCTGGGTTTTGTAGTCCTTCTGCACCTGCTTGAATTAAAGTATGATCGTTAGAGTTTGGCTCTAATGAATCATCCAATTGATGTTCAACCTCATAATCAATAGTTACGGGTGCGAATTCAGAAATTTCAGCAATTGGCTCAATGATTACCTCATTTGTTATAGGATCCATTAATCCCATGTCACCATATTGAATGATTTCTGTTCCAGAGTTTGGTGTTCTTTCAGGATTGAAAGTCCGTATAACGTCATAATCAATTATTGTCGGTGCATAATGTACAACCATATTAACTGGCTCACTAATAACTTCACCGGTTTCACCATCACGGTAACCCACTTGACCCTCTTGAACGATAACTTCCCCCGATTCAGGAGATAAGTTCATATCTAAAATTCTTTCAACTTCAAAAGCAATTTCTTCAGGAGCTACATAAACTTTTGAACCTACTTCTACTATTTCGTTAAAAGGAGCTATAATAACTTCATCTGTTTCAGGATCAAGTAGTCCAATTTGGCCAGGAGTTACATTAGTTTCCCCAACATATAAGTTATCTGTAACAACTTGAATAGTTTCAAAAGGAATTTCCACTGGAGCATAGTGGATAATTTCTGGCACTGGATCGTTTATTATCTCCCCAGTAATAGCATCCGAAGAACCATTAATACCTGCTTGAACCAAAATATCTTCACTATTTGGTGTCAATTCCATATTTAATTCACGGATAGTTTCATAAGGTATATTTGCTACATTTACAGAAAATCCGATATCTAAATCCCCATTAGCACTTAACCAAACCAAATTCCCTGCTGAATCTTCCATTGCAATTCTA
>NZ_KV786996.1:62126-62467 GCF_001806975.1 Aerococcus sp. HMSC10H05 | reverse complement strand
TTATCCATAGCCTCATTAAAATGCAAAACAAAGTCAGCAATATGGTTGATTGCGTTAATTCCCTCAGTAGGCATTGAAGAGTGTGCAGATTTACCCTTAGCAGTTACTGTAAAGTTCATAGACCCTTTATGGGTGTAAGCAATAATAGAACTTGAAGGTTCAGCAATGATTAGACCATCAATATCATCGGCATAGCCTTCTTTAACCAATTGTTTTGATCCTATACGGCCAATTTCCTCACCCACCGTAGCTAGAAAACGGATACGACCGTTTAAATCTATGCCTTCTTCTTTTAACTCACACATAGCAATTGCTAAAGCAGCTAGGCCTGATTTCATGTC
>NZ_KV786996.1:0-62106 GCF_001806975.1 Aerococcus sp. HMSC10H05 | reverse complement strand
TCCCATTCAGATTCGTCACCAGCTTCAACAACATCCATATGACCGGAAACAGCAAGTAATTTTCCGCCTTGATTAGTGCCAAATTCAGCAACTAAATTATTACGGCCCTTTGCATATTCAACTTGTTTGCTTTCTATATCATATTTTGTAAATAGATCTGCAAGGTAATCTGCAACGTCTTTTTCATGTGCATTTACCGATTTAATTTTGACGATATCTTGTAAGATTTTAATTCTTTGTGCTTTTTCCAAAATAAAACCTCCTATTGTTTAACCACATTTCCAATAACATATATAGTATAATCCTAAATATTGGTAAAGACAATTTAGAGCCTTTGTAATTAATTATCCAATAGGCGTGATGCTAGCAGAAATTATTCTGAGATAACTAATAGCGATTTAATGGCCTTACGTTCGTCCATTGCTGCATAAGCGGCCTGTACGTCATCTAACTCAAATGCCATATTGAATACCTTACCTGGATTAATTCGTCCTTCTAAAACAGCATCGAGGAGGACAGAACGATCATGAGTGCTTACTGCAGCACGACCACCTCGAAGACCGATATTTTTCCAAAATAATTTATTGGTATCTAACTCATCGATATGGGGAACGCGTACTCGACCAACGACCGCACCTGGACGAGCTAATTGTACAGCAGTTTCTACAGCTAGTTGCGAACCAATACATTCTAAAACAGCGTCAGCGCCTTCGCCAGTTAATGCCATAACACGTTGAATACCCGCATTACCACGCTCAGCGACAATATCTGTTGCGCCGAATTCTATCGCTAATTCCTGACGATCTTTATGACGACTCATCATAATAATACGTTCTGCTCCTAATAACTTAGCACCGATAACACCACATAATCCAACTGCACCGTCACCAACAACTACTACTGTATCTCCTGGTTTTACTTCAGCTGTAAATGCTGCATGGTAACCTGTAGCCATTACATCCGCAAGAGTTGTGAACGATTTCAGCATATCAGCAGAATAATCTCCAGGTTGCCCAGGTATTTTAACTAAGCCCCAATCAGCCGATACGTAGCGCAGGTATTCAGCTTGAAAACCTAATGCGCCACCTGTGAAAGTAGCACAGTCACCGTCAAATCCAGCTTTACAAGCTGCACAGTGTCCGCAACCATTTGTAAAAGGTACAATAACAAAATCACCTTTTTGGACATTTTTTACTGCCGATCCAACTTCTTCTACAATACCGATGGCTTCATGTCCAGTTTGGCTTCCTTTAGTTTTATCTGAAATACCACGATACCACCATAAATCTGACCCACAAACACAAGCTCTGACTACTCGAATAATCGCATCGTGTGGCGCTTGAATTTTAGGTTTTGCCATATCTGTAACACTCATATTTCCCGGCTCATTAAAAATTGCTGCTTTCATTTATTTACGTCCTTTCTTTTCTTGAAATTATTCTCCGTAATAAAAGGTTGCCGTTGTACCACCGTCAATTAAGAAATCTGACCCTGTGATAAAAGCACCCTCGCTTCCCATCAAAATTGCTGCTAGATTTGCAACTTCGTCTGCCGTACCTGGACGGCCAACAGGACTTTTAGCAAACATGTCTTTATAAAAATCTCCACGGGGCCCATTAAATTCATCAAGTGCCAAGGGGGTGACGATGATCCCCGGTGAGATAGCATTTATACGAGCACCCTTTTTCCCCTACTTAACGGCTTCAGCCATCACGCGTTTACCATTCCCACGTTTAGCCAATTGATAGGCATGTAGCGAATCATCAATATTTGTAGGATTTAAAATATCTAAATCAAGTAACTGGTCTACCGGTGTCATCGCTAGCAGACGATCTTCTTCTGTAGTTAATGCTGGCATCCGATAACCAGATTGGCTAGAAATTGTTACCCCAGCACCTCCTACTTTGATCACTTTCCCTATCTCCTCTAGCAAAACAGCAGTCCCATATAAATCAACCTTGAGTACAGTTTCGATAGATGCTTGACTAGGAGAGACACCTGTGGCATTTATGAATAAGCTGATTTCGCCATAACTTTGCCCTTTTTTAATAAAACTAAGGATAGAAGTTTTATCTGCAATATCAATTTCAGTGGCAACTACATCAAAGCCGGCCCCTTCTAATGTATCAGCGATTGCAATCGCTTGATCAAAGTTTTTATCTCCACTTAGAATTTTATGGTTAAATCCGATCCGTCGAGTAATTGCCATACCTAATTGTCCAGCACCAACTAATAAGTAATACATCCTTCATTAAAAGCCTCCATTGATCAAGTGTTTTTTTGTGCCATGAGATGTGATAAGTTGGTATGACACATCTCATTTCAGATATTAATATACACCTTAGAGTGCACTTTAAGGCAATTATAAAAGTATGTATTAAAAAAAGAAGGTGAGACAAAAGTCGTTTAGAATTGACGTACTGAACCAAAAGGCGAACAATAATGAAATATTATTGGAGACATTTGGGAAGTATCGGACAATGCTGACTTTTGGAATCCAATGATAAACGTTCTTATATAGCAAAGAGAGGCTGAGACATTTTTGTCCCAGCCTCTTGGTTTAGTTTATCTTTTATTCTTCGCCCATATCTAAGATGGCTAAGAAAGCTTCTTGTGGTACTTCAACAGAACCAATAGCTTTCATACGTTTCTTACCTTCTTTTTGTTTCTTCAATAATTTTTGACGACGTGTGACGTCCCCACCGTATAACTTGGCAGTAACATCTTTTCGAAGGGCTTTAATATTCGTACGTGCAATAATTTTATGGCCAATTGCTGCTTGGATTGGCACCTCAAATTGTTGCCTAGGAATAACTTCCTTCAATTTGTTTACTAAAACGCGACCACGACTTTCAGCGAAGTCTCTATGAACGATGACAGATAATGCGTCTACAACATCACCATTCAATAAGACGTCTAATTTCACTAAGTTCGCTTTTTGGTAACCACCAATTTCATAATCTAACGAAGCATAACCTTTTGTATTAGATTTCAGTTGGTCAAAGAAGTCGAAAACAATCTCTGATAATGGTAACTCATACTTCACATCAACACGAATATCATCTAAGTAATCCATCGTGATGAAGTTTCCACGTTTCCGTTGTGCTAGTTCCATCACTGCCCCCACATACTCTTGTGGTACCATGATATTCGCCTTAACAATTGGTTCATCAATAGACTCAATATATGTTGGATCCGGCATTTCAGATGGGTTAGCAACTTCTACCGTAGTACCATCCGTTTGATGTACATGGTAAATTACAGAAGGTGTCGTTGCAATCAAGTCAATGTTAAACTCTCGCTCAATACGCTCTTGAATAACATCCATATGTAACATACCAAGGAAACCACAACGGTAACCAAAGCCTAATGCTTGAGAAGATTCTGGTTCAAATTCAAGAGATGCATCGTTTAATTGTAGTTTTTCTAAAGCTTCACGTAAATCAACATAATCAGCCGAATCTACTGGATATAAACCACAATACACCATCGGGTTTAATTGTTTATACTCTGCCAAAGGTTCAGTTGCAGGATTATTAGCCAAAGTAACAGTATCTCCCACACGTGTATCTTGAATTGACTTAATACTTGCAGTGATATAACCAACATCACCAGCCATCAAGTAATCGCGAGGAATGGGTTTGGGTGACATAATCCCTACTTCTGTGACATCAAAAGTCTTGCCATTTGACATAATTTGAATTCGGTCACCGTTACGAATGACACCATTTTCAACTCGGACACTTAATACAACGCCTCGATAAGGATCGTAAACCGAATCAAAAATTAATGCTTGGACAGGCGCTTCTATTTCTCCACTCGGTGCAGGTACTTTTTCAACGATTTGCTCTAATAGTTCCTCAATACCAATATTAGCTTTAGCAGATGCTAACACAGCTTCAGAAGCATCTAAACCTATTACATCTTCAATTTCTTGTTTTACATTTTCTGGATCAGCAGCGGGCAAATCAATTTTATTGATGACTGGTACAATTTCCAAATCGTTTTCAACAGCTAAATACACATTAGCCAGCGTTTGTGCTTCTATACCTTGCGCCGCATCCACCACTAATACAGCTCCCTCACAGGCTGCCAAAGAACGTGAGACCTCATATGAAAAGTCTACGTGCCCAGGTGTATCAATTAAATGGAAAATATAGGTTTCCCCATCGTTCGCTTTATATTCTAATTCGATTGCATTCAACTTAATCGTGATACCACGTTCTTGTTCAAGATCCATAGAATCTAATAATTGGTCATGCATCTCACGTTCCGAAACCGTTCCTGTATTTTGTAGGATGCGGTCTGCTAGCGTAGATTTACCATGATCAATGTGCGCGATGATGGAAAAGTTTCTGATTTTTTCTTGTCTTGCTTTCATTTCTTGGATATCCATTTTCCATCCCCCTCTTATTTTCAGCAATTATCATTATAGCAAAATTACCCCATTACCACAACATTTTGCCTACTTTATCATTTCCAAGACTATCTGTGGTTACCTAGCTGATGACCCTATATTAATCAATAGATGAATGATAAAATTATGTTGCATAAACTTATGTTACTATTCAGTCTTTGACAACGGAGGTTAAATATATGCTCATTCAAATTACCAAAAAAACTGAACCACTTTTTAACGCTATAGATGAACAAATGACAAAAGAAAACAGTCAAGCTTATGCTACAGAAAACCCATTATTTACTTGGACAGGTAAATATTTCACCCAAAATAGAAAGAAAATTCTATGTCTCATTAATAATCAAACGCTTGCAGTTGTTATCATCAATGATGTCAACGCAACAAAGAAGAAAAAGATTGAAGAACTTGTCAGAGTTGGTATATCGGCATCATTAGAATTATGTGCCATATCACAAGAACAAATTCATGACTATTTAAACACTGATCCGACTTTGGCAATTGGCCCCACGACAGATCGTAGAATCATAGGCATTTTAAATGAAACAGTACTCGCCCTATCTACTTATGGTGTCGATCTTAGCCAAGAATATCCACTACGCATGATGCTTATGCTGAACAATACTATATTAACACTTAGTCAGCCTGCAGCTACAGATGAAACTAGTAAGGCATTTGACCAGCCACTTCAATTTACACCAATAACTGATATAGAGAAAAAATTGAAAAATTCTGATAGTGAAAATGGCAACCAATCCATTGTTCAAAAGAACTGGCAATCCTATCATGAGATTGAACAGATCAAAAATGAAGACGAGGATGCTTTCCAAGATCAGTTAATCAGCAATAATGAAATCATACTCGATGCTTTTTCTACGTATTTAGAAAAAGTACGAGGTCTAAGCCCAAAAAGCGTACGCAAACATCAGTCTAGGGCTAGAACATATATCCAAGATTATCTAAATTATTATTACCCTACTACACCAATTGATGATACCGATGACTTCGATACAATTGTACACTTTTTAAGTGCTTTTATTTTAGATAAGCATATAGCAACTTCAAAGGCAGACTTCAATTCATATAAAACGGCCTTAAAACATTTCTATACTTTCTTAAATGTTGTCGGTGAAATTTCAGATAAGGATTTGAAAATGGCCAAAGAAGCTATCGCCTTAGGTGGTGATGATAGTTTTTATGAGCTTGCTAACATGAGTGGTGATTTTTGGTTCTAGTTCATATCACATAAAACAGAGCTAAAAAATGGTAGTAAAAGTCAATTTGACTTCTGCTACCATTTTTACTGCTTATGAAAATGCATCTTTTAACTTATCAAAGAAGCCTCTATCCTCTTCACTAACTTCATCATTTGATGCTTTTGCGAAGGCTCTCAATGAAGCTTTTTGTTCTTCATTCAGATTCTTAGGCGTCACAACTTTGACAGTAACTGTTTGATCACCGTTTGAATTACCATTCAATTTAGGTGCTCCCTTACCACGTAAACGGAATTTAGTTCCTGTTTGCGTACCAGCTGGCACCTTCATAGAAACTTTACCATGAACGGTAGGAACTTCAATTTCATCACCTAAAGCTGCTTGTGCAAAGTTAATTGGTAATACATAGCGTATCTCAGATCCTTCACGTTCGAATGTATCAGATCGTTTTACATGGAAAACAACATATAAGCTTCCAGCTGGTCCATTATTTTTACCAGCATTACCTTGTCCGTTTAGACGCATGCTTTGACCATCTTCTACTCCTGCAGGTACATTTACTTTAACTTTATGCGTTTCAGTTTCACGACCTGCACCATGACAGTGATGACAAGCTTGGTCATAGATTTTCCCTTTACCAGAACATTCATGACATACAGATTGAGAAACAACACGGCCTAATGGAGTTTGTTGGTAAACTTTTTCAACACCGGAACCTGAACAAGTAGGACATGTATGTACAGCAGTACCTGGCTCCGCACCAGAACCTTCACATACTTTACAGTCTACTTCTCGACGATAAGAAACAGTTTCTTCAGTTCCAAAGATTGCTTCTTCAAATTCTAGGTCCATATTGTATTGTAAGTCATCACCTTGTTGCGGTGCATTTGGATTAGCAGTACGGCCGCCTCCGAAGCCACCACCGAAACCGCTAAAGCCGCCGCCTCCGCCACCAAAGAATTGTTCAAAGATGTCTTCAAAGCCAGAGCCACCGTAAGATTGGTAATTACCGCCACCAAAGCCACCGTCTGTAGCTGCATGGCCATATTGGTCATAGGCTGCACGCTTTTGTTCATCGCTTAAGACTTCATATGCATCAGATATTTCTTTAAACTTCTCTTCAGCATCTGCTTCTTTATTAATATCTGGATGATATTTTTTTGATAATTTTCGATAAGCTTTTTTTATTTCATCCTTACTAGCGGTCTTAGACACACCAAGGACTTCATAATAGTCTCTTTTTTCAGCCACGCTGTACTCCCCCTTGAATCATGCGTTATGTAGTTTATCATAACATAAGAAACCCCGCCCTCAAAGAAGACAGGGTTTCTAATTTATGCATTATTTGTCGTCGTTAACTTCTTCGAAGTCAGCGTCTACATCGCCATCATTGTCTGAAGCATCACCTGCGTCAGCTTGACCTTCAGCTTCTTGTGCTGCTTGTTCATACAATTTAACTGTTAAAGCTTGGATTTTTTCACTTAATTCATCTTTTTTAGTTTTCATTGTTTCAACATCTTCAGTTTCTTGCGCTGCTTTCAATTCATCTTTTAGCGCGTTTGCTTCGTCAATTTCAGATTGGTCAACTTTACCTTCTAATTCACCAGTTGTTTTTTCGACTTGGAAAATTAATTGGTCTACCTCATTTTTAAGATCTGCCTCTTCTTTACGTTTTTTATCTTCTTCGGCATTTGCTTCAGCATCTTTCATCATACGGTCGATTTCTTCGTCTGACAAGCCTGAGTTTGATTGGATAGTAATTTGTTGTTCTTTACCAGTACCTTTATCAGTTGCTTTTACATTAACGATACCGTTTTTATCAATATCGAATGTAACTTCGATTTGAGGGACACCACGAGGTGCAGCAGGAATATCTGTTAATTGGAAACGACCTAATGTTTTATTGTCTGCAGCCATTGGACGTTCACCTTGCAATACATGTACATCTACTGCTGGTTGGTTATCTGCCGCAGTTGAGAATACTTGTGATTTAGAAGTTGGGATTGTAGTGTTACGGTCAATTAATTTTGTGAACACACCACCCATTGTTTCAATACCTAATGATAATGGTGTTACATCTAGTAATACAACGTCAGTAACGTCACCAGAGATTACCCCACCTTGGATTGCAGCACCCATAGCTACTACTTCATCAGGGTTAACTGAACGGTTAGGATCTTTACCAGTTTCTTGTTTAACCATGTCAATAACAGCTGGGATACGAGTAGAACCACCAACTAAGATTACTTGGTCAATGTCAGATTTAGATAATCCAGCATCTGATAAAGCATTTTTAACTGGTTTTTTAGTACGTTGAACTAAATCGTAAGTTAATTCATCAAATTTCGCACGTGTTAAAGTCACTTCTAAGTGAAGTGGACCTTCTGCCCCTGCCGTAATAAATGGTAATGAAATTTGTGTAGAAGTTACACCAGATAAGTCTTTTTTAGCTTTTTCAGCAGCATCTTTTAGACGTTGCATAGCCATTTTATCAGAAGATAGGTCAATACCATTTTCTGATTTGAATTCAGCGATTAAGTGTTTAACAATTGCGTTATCGAAGTCGTCCCCACCTAAGTTGTTGTCACCTGAAGTAGATAATACTTCAAATACACCATCACCTAACTCAAGGATAGATACGTCAAAAGTACCACCACCAAGGTCAAATACCAACACTTTTTCATCTGCATCTACTTTATCTAAACCATACGCTAATGCAGCTGCTGTTGGTTCGTTCACAATACGGTCAACTTCTAGACCAGCGATTTTACCAGCATCTTTAGTTGCTTGACGTTGTGCATCGTTGAAGTACGCAGGTACAGTAATAACTGCATTTGTAACTTTTTCACCTAAGTAGTCTTCGGCATAACCTTTTAAGTATTGTAAGATCATCGCTGAAACTTCTTGTGGTGTATATTTTTTATCTTCAATTTCTACAGTAAAGTTGTCTTCACCGATGTGACGCTTGATTGAAGCGATTGCGTTCGGGTTAGTTACCATTGAACGTTTCGCTACTTCCCCAACTTGACGCTCACCATTTTTGAATGATACAACTGAAGGTGTTGTACGATTACCTTCTGGGTTAGCTATAATTTTAGGTTCTCCACCTTCTAATACAGAAACTGCAGAGTTAGTAGTACCTAAGTCAATTCCGATAATTTTTGCCATAATAAACATGTCTCCTTTTTTAATAATCTATCAATTTAAATGAGTATATTTGTTAACTAGTAGCTATGTACCTAATCTATTGCGCGATAGTCACCATCGCAGGTCGTAGAACACGATCTTTTAATACATACCCTTTTTGGAACACATCAACCACTTCCTCAGCTTGCTGACCTTCTTCGGCTGGCACAGCACTTACAGATTGATGGAAGTTTGGATCAAAAGTTTCTCCTTTAGGATCAATTACTTCAATACCTTCATCAGCTAAGGCTTGTAGTAAGCTCGCATGTACCATTTCAATACCCTTCACTAATTGCTGAGATGACTCATCGTCCTGTGCCAATTCTAGCGCACGTTCCAAGTTATCGATTGCAGGCAGAATACCTTTTGCTAAGCTTTGTGATCGATATTTAGAAGCTGATTCTCGTTCGGTTTGATTACGTCGGTGCATATTTTGAATTTCAGCAGATAGACGCATAATTTGGTCTTCTTTGGCTGATAAATCAGCTTGAAGAGAAGCTAATTCGCTATCCTCCACCACCGTTTCTGTTTCTACTTCTGCTTGCTCATCTTGAACGTCAGTTTCGCTGATTTCTTCATCAACATTTAAATCTTGTTGATTGTCGTCCATTTTTGTCAATTGATAGACCTCCTAAGATTTATAATAATTGTCCAGGTATCTTGCCATTTCTTTTGAAATACTTTGGAAAAGTTGTGCCATACGTATATACGACATACTTTCAGGACCAAGTACAGCAAAAGTAATTAGCTTACCTGATTTAACAGTACCCATGCTTGTAGACATTAAACTCATATTTTCCAAGGTTGGATCTTTGAGTTCCTTACCTACCCTCACTTGGATACCTTGGTCTGTGGTATTAATCAATGAAGCTATCACTGACTGGTCTTCTAGTAATTGACTCAATTGAGGAATACTAGTACCATTAGCCGATTCAGCTAATGAAGAAAATAAATAATTTTGACCATTTACCCTTATACCCTCACTATTAAATTGATTCATGAACCTGTAGATTAACTGATCACTAGCTTCACTAGAATGGTTCATTTGTTCAATATCTTTTAAATAGTGTGTTTGCAGTCGCTTAATCACAGTTGCAAGTTCAAGTCCGACAAGTTCTTGGTTCATTATTTCTGCTATTCTCTCAATTAATTGTGGCGTAACCACTTCATTGAAAGTCACAATTTGATTACGAATAACGCCTTTATCTGTCACTAGTATGACCATTGCCTGGTCTGCCGTAAGTGACAGCACCTGAAAGTTAGCTAAACGTTGCGTTGCAATATCTGGACCTAATGAAATTACGACGCTTTCTGAAAGCGAGGCCAGGGTCGCAGCCGTTTTTTTAATCACTTGACTCAAGTCGTTATAAGGATCATGGAATATCTCTCTAAGTAAAGCATCTTCCTCTTCCTCAAGCTCTAAATCAATCAACCCACCATAATATGGCATGATATGATTAATATAGTAACGATAGCCCGCTTCAGCTGGTACACGACCAGAAGATGAATGGGTTTTTGAAATCAACGAAAAATCTTCAAGTTTGGCTAATTCATTTCGTATCGTAGCTGAACTTGCATTTATTTCTTGATGTTGAGATAAAGTTTTCGAACCGACTGGTAATTGATATTTTGAGTAATGGTCAATTACCGCCTGTAAAATCAAACTTTGTCGTTTTGTTAACATCTAATCACCTCATTAGCACTTAACAACTCCGACTGCTAACATGTTTATAATATAACACCCTTCATTCCTTTTGTCAATAATAGTCAAACTTTATTTTGACTATTTTTAGCATTTAAAAGTTACTTATTACAAAACCTCGCTATAAATTGTGCGTTAAAAAATATTCATTAAAAAAAAAGACATCAATCATATTATATGTTTGACGTCTCTTCCGAAAAATAAAAGTACTAATATGAAGGTGTTTTCCCTTACCTATAAACTTGTATCGATATTTTATTTGTTATCTCGTAACCAGTTAGTAGCAGATGTTGCTAATGTAGCAGAACCAACAATTAGAGCTTCTTCATTGAATTGTACTAATGGATGGTGAACTGGATAAACTTCACCATTATCATCTGGTAATGGACAACCGACGAAGAAATATGTAGATTCAGGCAATTTACTAGCAATATGCGCATAGTCTTCTGATGCTAAATATGGCGGAACATTCATTACGTCATATTTACCAGCCAAGGCTTCTTTAGCAGATACCATAACTTGGTCAGCCATAGCTTCAGAGTTGATTAAGGAAGGGCAATCCGCCATTACTTCATATTCCGTTTCTGCACGAAAAGCTTTACCAATATGTTCAACTATTTCTGGTAAACGTTTTGAAACATGTGCTGCTGATTCTGGGAATAATGAACGTGAAGTACCTTCTAAAACTACTGTATCAGGTATAACGTTAATAGCGCCACCTGGTGCACTAATATACCCCATAGATAGTGAAGCACCTTTATTAGATGGTAATTCACGCGCTAAAATACCATTAGCACCATTGATGATTTGGCTTGCTACGAAAACTGGATCAACACCATTATTGGGCATGGCACCATGAGCACCTACACCTTTAATAGTAATTCGGAAGTTCAAAGCAGATGCCAGCGCTTCTTTTTTGTGAATTTCAACATCTACTTTATCACCATTTGGCCACATATGTAATGCCATACCGGCATCAGGTGTAGGATTTTCTAAGATACCCTCTTCAACCATTACACGTCCACCATTTAAAGTTTCCTCGGCTGGCTGGAATAAGAACTTAATTTGTCCTTCAAGCTGGTCTTCATTTTCTTTTAACATTTTTAAAACCATTAATAAAATAGTGGTATGCATATCATGTCCACATAAGTGTCCATTTTCATTTTTAGATGTACATACTGATTGAGATTTTTCTGTAATTGCCAGTGCATCCATATCGGCACGTAATAATAAAGTTTTACCTTTAGCACTGTCACCTAATGTACCGGTGATTCCGTAAGTATTACCTACGTTTTCATATGTAATGCCAAACTCATCTAGTTTTGATTTTACTAGTTTAGTAGTTTCTGGTAATTCAAAACCAACTTCTGGATTTTCGTGTAATTGACGACGAACTTTTACTGCATCATCAAAAATTTCTTTAGCACGGTCTAAATATGCCATTTGACATTCCTCCAATATTTTCTATATTTCTACTATATTGTACTCCTAATTTAAAATTTGTCTAATAATATCTATACAAACCTAAGATTGAAATCCTATAATATCAACATTTCACTCTTTTTTGTTGATTTTTGCATACTTAATAAAAAAGTAAACGCTATAGGTAAGTCCATAGCGTTTAATAATTGATATATTTATTTAATTTTATCATTTGTCAAATTTTGCAATTTTTCTAAATATTTTCTCGCTTGAATCGCATCTTGGTCCATTTGATCAATTAAGCCATCAATACCATCAAACTTTAGCTCAGGTCGTAAATATTGATGCCAATATACCGTCACGTATTCCCCATATATCTCACCTTTAAAATCTAGAAGATGAATTTCTACGGTCCGTTTACGTCCTTCTCCAAAAGTTATATTATTCCCAATAGAAGCAACACCAGGAAACACTTGGTCGTTCAGCAACATTTCAACGATATAAACGCCTTCAGCTGGGATCAATGACTCTGTAGCGATCATCAAATTTGCAGTAGGATAACCTAATTCTCGCCCTCTTTTCTCACCGTGAACTACAATACCATCGTTAGAATAGATGTAACCGAACTGTTGATTTGCTTTATCAATTTTACCAGTATTTAGATCTTGTCTAATTTCAGTAGATCCTACTTTATTCGTATCTTCTGATAATTTATTTACTTCTATAATATTAAAGCGACCAGCTGCGTGTTCTATAAGTGTATGCATATTAGCTAGGTCTTTTTTACCATAAGTATAATCAAATCCGGCAACAACTGACTTGGCATGAAGCCCTACCATATACTGATCAACAAATTCCTGTGGTTTCAATGCCGAAAAAGCTGACGTCAGCTGAACAACATATAAATAATCCACTCCTAGATGCGTCATTAAGCGTTCTTTCTCTTTTAAAGTTGTTAAGTAAGTGACCTCTTCAGGTCTAATTTGTTGATACATAATTCTTGGCGCCATATTAAAAGTCATTACAGCTAGTGGTAATTGCAAGCGGTCTGCCTCATCTCGTGCTGCTTTAATCACCGCTTGATGACCTCTGTGGACGCCATCAAAAAAGCCTAAAGCTAACACAATGTCTCCGGTATAAACTGTTGCTTGTTCAAAAGGATGGTGTAAATTTATTGTTTTCATTCAGTATCGTCGTCCAATCTTTAAAACATTTTACTTGGTTTAATCTTACCGTCTTTACTCGGGTGAACATCATAAAGAGCTTTTAACTTGCCGTCTATGTATGCTGTCACAGGTAGCTGGCTTCTTAGTGATGGTGGTAAAGTGTTGATTTCTAGTACTGATCCATTTTCTACTAACTTCACTAAATTTTTATCTTCAATTGGCAAATGCCACTCTGGATATGCAGACATTGCTGATTCAATTGGTACTAACCAAGAATAATCTTCAACTTCTACCGCTTTTGCCAAGTCTGATAAGGTTAGACAATCCCCTCTTGAAAAAGGGGTTGAAGCTTTCCGAGTAAGGCTAGTCATCGTAGCTGGTACGCCTAATTTCTTACCTAAATCACTTGCTAAAGTACGGACATAAGTCCCTTTACCGCAAGTTATCTCAAAGGCAAATACTTGCTTACCTTCAACAAAACGAGACGTCCCCATTAATTTAAAGCTATGCACAAAAACAGGGTGTTCAGGTCGTTCAACCTCAATGCCCTCACGCGCATATTCATAAAGTCGTTTACCCTTAACTTTTATTGCCGAAAACATAGGTGGAATTTGGACAATATGTCCAGTCAACTCATCCATCATTTTTTGGATTTCTGTATCAGTAAAAGCAGATGGTAATACTTTTTCTGCTATCACCTCACCATCTAAATCTTCGGTGGTAGTTGCAAAACCTAAGGTAATTTCTCCAGTATAAACTTTGGTTTTATCCATTAATAACTCAACCAGCTTAGTAGCTTTACCCAAACATATCGGTAGGACACCATCTACATTGGGGTCTAATGTCCCTGTGTGCCCGACTTTCTTCATTTTCAATATTTTTCTTACTTTAAATACACTATCATGGCTTGTCATGCCACGTTCTTTCCATAAAGGCAAAATGCCGTCCATAAACTCACCTCATATCTAGCATATTGTAACATATGGTAGCGAAAAAACGGCTTTGAATACGATCAAAAAATATATTTTCATGATTAAAAAAGCTAAGAACTAGCACGCATCTAGTTCTTAGCTCTTCAAGTATAAAGTGATATCTTAACGAATAAATGAAAATACATGGTTCCAGCTATCTGGATTTAAAAAATTAAAAGCCGATTGATTTGATGAAATGCTATAGCCAATCAAACCACCAACGACAAATAGTAAAAAAACTACAAGTAATAAAAGTAATCCCCAAAACAATAATTTTTTCCATGGTTCATTTATATATTGATGATATTGTTTCATTTGTTCACTACCTAACTAATCTAACAAGCTAGCAATTTCAGCGTCCGATTTCTCATCGACGTCTACGCGTAAAATATTAGCACCTAGGGCGCGCAATTTCTGATCGAATTGATGGTAGCCACGGTCTAAGTATTTTAACTCAGATACTTTTGTCATACCTTCAGCCCTTAAACCAGCTAAGATTAAAGCCGCTGCCGAACGTAAATCAGAAGCTGCAACTGCTGCACCCTGTAATTCTGAAGGACCGTTCATAATGGCTGTATTTCCATTAATATTAAAATCAGCATTCATTCGACGCAATTCTTCTAAATGCATGAAACGATTTTCAAAAACTGTTTCTTCCATTTCTGAACTACCTTCAGCTAGTATTTGTGCTACTGTAAATGGTGATTGAATATCTGTTGGAAAACCAGGATAAGGTAATGTTCTTGCCTTTGTCGGATGTAAAACAGGAGAGCCTTGAACACGTACACCAGATACATCTTCAGTAATGGTTGCCCCCAATTCTTTTAATTTTGAAATCAAAGGTTGATTATGCTCTGAAATTGCATCTTCAATGTAAACATCACCTTCTGTGATTGCAGCAGCCACCATAAAAGTACCTGCTTCAATGCGGTCAGGAATGACTGAATGTTCAGTCCCTTCTAGATTTTTAACACCAATAATTTTAATGGTATCTGTACCAGCTCCTTGGACACGCCCACCCATTTTATTGATAAAATTAGCTAAGTCGACAATCTCAGGTTCACGGGCAACATTTTCTATAACCGTAGTACCCTCAGCTAGCGCAGCAGCCATCATAATATTCTGTGTTGCACCTACACTCGGAAAATCTAAATAGATATTTGCACCAACTAATTTATCGGCACGTGCTTCCACATATCCTGCTGTAGTCGTAACTTTTGCACCCAAGGCCTCAAAACCTTTTACATGTAGGTCAATGGGACGAGAACCGATTGCACAACCACCAGGCATTGCAAATTTCGCATGACCATATCTAGATAATAAAGGTCCCATTACAACAATACTAGCTCGCATTTTACTTACTAATTCAAATGGCGCTTCCGTTGTTAAATCACCGGAAGCATCTACAAGGATTTCGTTATTCTCTTCATCAAAATCTACCTTGGCATTCAAATTACGTAACACATCATTCATTACATATACATCTGAAAGTAATGAGGCGTTTGTTATACGACTTTTCCCTTTATTTGCTAATAACGTGGCAGCCAGTAGTGGTAAAACAGCGTTCTTAGCACCATCAACCCTTACATGTCCTTTTAATTTTCTGCCACCCTTAACAATCATATTTTCCGTCATTTCATTATCACCTATCTAAATTAATTTATCTGTTTCAAATATTGATGTTTATTTTTGTACACCAAGAGTAGCATATATTTCTAATAGATGACAATTATAAGGTTCCAAATAGGCGGTCACCTGCATCACCAAGACCTGGTAAAATGTAGCCGTCCTCATTTAATTTTTCGTCAAGTGCACCAGTAAAAATATCTACTTCTGGATAAGCATCTTGCAGCGCTTTTACACCTTCTGGTGCGGCAACTAAACAAACGAATTTGATGTTTTCTGGTTTTACATTACGTTTTACCAATGAGTCAATCGCCATGATTACTGAACCACCCGTAGCTAACATAGGGTCAACTACAATCACTTCACGTTCTTCAATATCTTGGGGCATTTTGAAGAAGTATTCTTGTGGTTGTAAAGTTTCTTCGTCACGGAACATACCAATATGTCCTACTTTAGCAGCAGGCATCAATAATAGCATACCATCTACCATACCTAGCCCAGCACGAAGAATTGGTGCAATCGCTAATTTTTTCCCAGCAATCACATTTTGTTTTGATTTTACTAAAGGTGTTTCAATTTCAACTTCTTTCATTGGCAAATCACGGGTGACTTCATAACCTAAGAACATGGTGATTTCATTTACCAATTCACGAAAATCTTTAGTACCCAATTCTTTATCACGTAACATAGCCATTTTGTGTTGGACTAGAGGGTGATCAATTACAACTAATTTACTCATGAATATATACCTCGCTTTAAGATTTTATGTTTCCTTGATTAATTTTGCTTAAACCCTAAATATTATATAGGACTTGACAGCCTAGTGCAAGTTACCTAGGCCGTCAAGTCCTTAAATATTGTTTAGTTTAATGGAAATGCTTTCGTTAAAGTTTCAACTTTTGCCATAACATCATCACGAACCGCTTCATCATGCGGATTTTTAATAATATTAGCAATCATACGTGCAACTTGTTCCGATTCTGCTTGTTTAAAGCCACGAGTAGTAATTGCTGGTGTACCAATTCGGATACCACTTGTTTTGAAAGGACTTAAACTTTCGTTTGGAATGGTATTTTTGTTTACAGTAATCCCTACCTCATCCAAGGCTGTTTCAATTTCAGCACCTGTAACACCAAATCCGATGACTTTAAGCAATAATAGATGGTTATCAGTTCCACCAGATACTAATGGAATACCTTCTTCATGGAAAACTTTTTCAAAAGCTTTTGCATTTTTAATAATTTGTTTTTGGTAGTCTTTAAAATCATCCTGTAAAGCTTCACCAAAAGCAACAGCCTTTGCTGCAATGACGTGCTCCAATGGTCCACCTTGAATGCCTGGGAAAATCGCGGAATTGATCTTTTTACCATAGTCTGCATTAGCGGATAAGATTAAACCACCGCGTGGGCCACGAAGCGTTTTGTGTGTTGTCGATGTTACTACATCCGCATATGGAATTGGATTAGGATGTAAACCAGCTGCAACTAAACCGGCAATATGTGCCATATCTACCATAAAGTAGGCACCAATAGCTTTAGCAGTGGCTGCAATCTTTTCGAAATCAATTGTACGTGCGTATGCTGATGCACCCGCTACAATTAATTTAGGTTGATATTCTTTAGCCAGACGGTCAATTTCATCGTAATCAATGAATTCTTCATCATTCGTTACGTTGTACGCAATAAAGTTATATTTCTTACCTGAAAAATTTACATGAGAGCCATGAGTTAAATGCCCACCATCAGTTAAGTTCATACCTAGGACTAAATCCCCTGGTTCTAAGAAAGCGTCATATACGGCCATATTAGCTTGTGATCCTGAATGTGGTTGAACATTAGCATAAGTAGCACCAAATAGCTTTTTAGCACGGTCAATCGCTAACGTTTCAATTTTATCAATTACTTCACAACCTCCGTAATAACGTTTACCTGGGTATCCTTCAGCATATTTATTAGTTGCAATCGAACCTTGCGCTTGGCGTACAGCCTTCGAAACCCAGTTTTCACTTGCAATTAATTCAATACCATGTTGTTGACGGTCCATTTCCTCGTTTAACAAATCAAAAATAATGTCGTTACTCATGCATCTGCCTCCAGCTTTATTATTTGATAAATATTCCTTGGAATCTACCTAATCCAATTCTATTATCTAACTTTATTCTACCACGGTTGAGCTCGCTTTTATCAAACGATTACGATAAGCCCCATTTTTTTCGGTATCGGGATACAATTCTACAACAATTTGTTGGATATTTTTATGTTCATCAAACGTTCTTAAGACAGCAAATAGCTGTTGTGTAGCGGTTTCTATCGTTGGTCCAAGAGATACTACTGACTCCACTAGTGTTTTGTATTTTTCAACATTCTGTACACTAGTTGCTAGTCCTACCTTAATCGACTGATCGGCTAATTCTGATAGCACTTGCGCTAGCTTTTCAGAGGAAACAGCTAAAACTGGTTGATCGGGACTGTAATGAATATATTTCATTCCTGGTGCTTTTGGTGCTTCCTCTGCATTGTTTGCAATGGTACCTCCCATATAAATAGGCATATTCTTTACCACTGCTCCCAACATAGATTTCGTAATATAACCAGGTCTTAAAATAACCAAGCCTCTTGGATCCGTTAAATCTAACACCGTAGATTCAACGCCAATTCGTGTGGGTTCAGCATTTACAACACCGCCAATTCTGCCATCGAAATCATGCATAACGTGTGCGACTTGTGTTGGACTAGGTTTACCAGAAATATTTGCTGAAGGGCCAACGATTGGAAAGCCAGTTGCCCGAATAAGACTTCTTGTAGTGGCGTGATCTGGTAAGCGTATACCGACTGTATCCATACCGCCGGTTACTACACTAGGAAATGTATTTGGCTTCACTGGTACAACTAAGGTCAAGGGCCCCGGCCAGAATGCTTTAGTAAGATCATCGATTAAATGATGTCGGACACTATCATCATCAATCATATAATCGAAGATATCTTCAGGGTCTGCAATATGTACGATTAATGGATTATCACTAGGTCGCCCCTTTACTGAATACACAGATTTAACTGCGTCAGCATTATTCGCAATTGCGCCTAAACCAAAAACAGTTTCAGTAGGAAATGCCACCAGTTGACCATCTTGTAACATTTTAGCGCCTATTTCAATTTCTTCAGATTGAATAATTTTTGTCATATAGCCATAACGCCTTTCATATTAAATACTTTTGACTTTTATCATACTATTTCTAATCACGAATGATGGATAACAAGAATTCTATCATTACCTGTATAATCCTGCTCAATAGATACTGTAGCATCCGGCAGTTTGAGACGGCTGATAGCACCTTCAACTAACAGATTCCCCTGTCGGTAACCAAACTCACCGATAAAATAACCTGGCTTAGCTATGTAATGATGTAATTGCTCGAAGATACGCCAATAAATTTGATAGCCATTTTCTTCAGCAAATAGCGCCAGTTCTGGTTCAAATAATAGAGTAGATTTAGACATCATATTCGTTTCATCCAATCCTATATACGGTGGGTTTGAAATAATGAGATCAAATTGCTGACCTATAACTGGGTTAAAAAGATCACCTAAACGAAAATCGATAGTAATTTGCTTTTCCTCTGCATTTTGTTGGGCAATTGATAAGGCTTCTTCAGAGATATCTGTAGCTGTTACCTGCAAATTTGGAAAGCGTTGTTTTAATGTGATAGCAATAATACCAGTTCCAGTACCGATATCTAATACGCGTGCATTGTTAGCAATCTGCCCCTTATTGATTAAATCGATAATATATGACACTAAATCTTCAGTTTCTTGTCTTGGAATAAGGGTTGCTGGTGAAACTTTAAATGGTTCACCGTAAAACCATGCTTTACCAACTAAATATTGCCAAGGATAATCTTCGTTAACCACACGTTTTATAGCTGATTGATAAGCAGCTTTTAAATGGCTAGGCATAGTATGATTTTGCTTAAGTACCCAATCTGACACAGAAAAACCTGCTAAATCTAATAATAGATGGTAAGCAATTTCTGGTTCCTGGTGATTTTCTTCTAAAAAAGAAGAGGCCCATATTTGGACCTCTAAATACGTTTGATTAATCATTTAACTCCTCTAACTTATTGGCTTGATCGGCTAATAGTAAAGCATCAACGATTTCGTCCAATTCACCTGTCATAATCCGATCTAATTTTTGAATAGTTAAACCGATTCGGTGATCAGTCACACGATTTTGGGGATAATTATAGGTACGAATACGTTCTGAACGATCTCCTGTACCAACAAGATTTTTACGTTGAGAATCGTACTCATTTTGTTGTTCTGAAGCAATCTTTTCATATACGCGTGAACGTAAAATCATCATTGCCTTCTCTCTATTTTGTTGTTGCGAACGTTGGTCTTGCATAGATACAACAATGCCTGTTGGTTCATGTGTTAAACGAACTGCTGAAGAAGTTTTGTTAACGTGCTGACCACCTGCACCCGAAGCGCGGAAAATATCAACTCGGATGTCGCTATCATCCAAATCAAAATCAATATCTTCTAGTTCCGGCATAACACCAACTGTTGCAGTTGAAGTATGTACACGCCCTTGAGATTCTGTATCTGGTACACGTTGTACACGATGAGCACCTGATTCAAATTTTAATTTTGAATATACATTGTCACCTTGAATCTGTAAAGTAATTTCTTTAAAACCACCAATATCGTTACTAGATGACTCCACCACTTCAACGCGCCAACCTTGGTTTGTGGCATAACGACTGTACATTTCGTACAGGTCACCGGCAAATAATTGCGCCTCATCTCCACCAGCTGCCCCACGAATTTCCATGATGATGTTTTTATCATCATTTGGATCAGAAGGAATCATTAAACGTTTAATTTCTTCTTCAAGGCTTTCACGTTCTTCTTTTAACTCTTTTAATTCTTCTTTCGCTAATTCTGTCATTTCATCATCTGAGGACTCAGCTAACAATTCCTCAGTATCTTCTATTTCTTGTATTACATTTTTATAGTGACTGAATGTTTCAACTTTTGGTCTTAAATCAGCTTCTTCTTTTGAAATCGCACGGAAACGTTGATTATCATTAATGACATCCGGGTCACTCATTAATTCAGTTACTTCCGCATAGCGTGCAATAAATGAATCTAATTGATCTGTAAACATTTTTTCAACTCTTTTCTACTACTTTAATTCAAACTTACTTTATCTCCTATTTTTCTGAAAAATGATAGGGATCTTATTCGCTTATGTTACGCTCAATATAAATTTTACCATCTTTTAACGGCGGCCGGTGATAATGTTTACGACAAACAGGATAATAAGCTTCATTTCCACCAATTTGTACTTGTTCACCCTCATACACTGGTTTACCATCTGCCACACGCATATTCATAATTGCTTTCTTTGCACAGAACCAGCATATCGTTTTAACTTCTTCAATCTTATCAGCCAACAGCAATAAGTATTTAGAACCTTCAAACAAGTTGTTTAAAAAATCATTTTTCAAACCAAAAGCCATTACTGGTATATCTAGTTCGTCGACTATTCGGGCTAATTGATAAATGTGTTCTTTTGATAAAAACTGGGCTTCATCAATTAAAACACAATAAATCTTTTGATTATTCTCTCGCATATATGTCGTTAAATCTTCATACACATCTGTCTCCGTCATTATAGCTCGTGCTTTTCTCTCTTCCCCCACACGACTAGATACATTACCTACTCCTGCACGGTTATCAACACCACTTGTATACACCAAGACATGTTTATTTTGTTCTTCATAGTTATGTGCTACCTTAATGATTTCAAAGGATTTACCACTGTTCATCGCACCGTAACGGAAAAATAACTGAGCCATCCAAACACTCCCATAATTTTAATATCAATATACTAGCTATTTATTTTACTTTTATTCCCCCTACTAGTCAATTTTATTTCCTAGAATATATGAGGATTTGCGATAAAAGTTTAAAGAATTTTTAAATGACATGTTTTTTTTTTGAAAACTGCGCACTTATGGTAAAATTATCTCACTGAGCGTTCGTTTAAATAGCGCAAAACAAATGATTTGAGGAGTGCCAAAATGAAATTTAAGAGTCATCTAGCAACAGTTGCTGGGCGTACAAGCCAACAATTATTAAAGAAATTTACAAGTGGTGGTACTTCTTTACCTGGTAAAATTGCACAACAGATTGATCCTAATATTTTAAAAACCTTAGGTGAAAACTATCGTGTCGTAATCATTACTGGAACAAACGGTAAAACAGTTACCACTGCCTTAACAGTAAATATTTTAAAACAAAAATTTGAACATGTCATGACCAACAATTCTGGTTCAAACATGCTGCAAGGTATCGTGTCTTCATTTATCGAAGATTCAGCTAATAAATCTAAAGATAAGGTAGCAGTACTTGAGGTGGACGAAGCATCTTTACGTCATATTACAGAACATATTAAACCAGAAGTTATTTTAACTACCAACATTTTCCGTGATCAAATGGACCGATACGGTGAAATTTATACAACATATGATTTCATTTTACAAGGTGCAGCTAAAGCGAAAAGTGCAATTTTAATGCAAAATGGTGATGCACCGATTTTCTCTTCACGAAAAGTTGACAACAAACAAGTATTCTTTGGTTTCAATACTGAAGATCAGTCACAAGATTTCCTAGCAGATAATAACACTGATGGTGTTATCTGCCCAAATTGTGAACATGTCCTACACTACCACAGTATTACTTATAGCAATTTGGGGGATTACTTCTGTCCAAACTGCGGTGTTCATCGTCCAGAACTGACATATCAAGTCGAAGAAATCAATGAATTAACACCTGAATCAGCTAAATTTACGATTGATGGATACCAATATAGTATCCCAGTTGCCGGCCTTTATAATGTATATAATGCCTTATCCGCTTATTCACTTGGTCGTTACTTTGAGGTAAGCCAAGAAGCAATTGCTAAAGGTTTACAGGGAGCTAAACGTATTTTTGGTCGACAAGAAGCAATCGATGTAGAAAGTCACGACCTACGCATCAACTTAATCAAAAATCCTGTAGGTTTAAATCAAATTATCGAGTTATGTCTCTTAGAAAAGGCACCTTATACTTTAATCACAGTGCTAAACGACCGCCCTGCTGATGGTCAAGATGTTTCATGGATTTGGGATGGGAACTTTGAGAAATTAGCAGAAATGGATAATATTGAAGCAAGTTATGTATCAGGCATTCGAGTAGCCGATTTAACAAAACGTATGGTAGTTGCTGGCTTTAACCAAGACCAATTAATTCAATTGGATAATCCAAATGCAGTTATTGAAACCGTTAAGAAAGCCCCTACCAAAAAAGTTTATATCCTAGCAACTTATACAGCTATGCTAGCAATTAGAAAAGAACTAGCCGAGTCAGGATACGTGAAGGAGCGCATGAGTTAATGGATAAAACTTTAAAAATCGCCCATCTTTATGGGAACTTAATGAATACATACGGTGATAATGGCAACTTATTGATGCTTCAACATGCAGCCAAGCAACAAAATGTACTCGTAGAAACAGAATTGGTATCCATTGGCGACAAGTTTGACCCTAGAAAATTTGACCTTGTCTTCTTTGGTGGAGGCCAGGACTACGAACAAAAAATTGTTGCTCGAGATATCCAATTAAAAAAAGAAGCCCTGACTGAATATATTGAAAATGAGGGTGTGACAATTGGTATTTGTGGTGGTTTCCAATTATTAGGAAAGTACTACATTAATGCTGCAGGTGAGCGATTGGAAGGTATTGGTGCTTTAGACCATTACACATTAAATCAAGATAATAACCGCTTTATCGGTGATATTGTGATTGAAAATGAAAGATTTGGTCAAACTTACTATGGTTATGAAAACCATAATGGTCGTACTTTTCTTGGAGAAAATACACAGCCCTTAGGCAAAGTTATTACTGGATTTGGTAACAATGGCGAAGACCAAACAGAAGGTGTAATGTACAAAAATACCTTTGGGTCATACTTCCACGGCCCACTATTAGTCCGTAACGAACAATTAACCAATGAAATTGTCAATTTAGCCATCAAGAATATGGCGTCAAGATTCTCACAAGAAAACTAATCTGGTAAAGTCTATCAGCTATTATTAAGAATTGTTAAACGTGTGATTAGTTGTTCAAATTTAGGCTTCCAACAATATAGTAACGCTCACAGCTAACCCTGATGGAAAAAATCGTTTTTGGCATAACAAGATATCATTTTACTGGTTTTCCAACTAACCAATTGTTGGTACCGACTAGAATAATAGGCTATTTATTCCTTTACAAAAAATGCGACCCGTAGTTTTACGGATCGCATTTTTTGCTAACTATATTATTTTATTCAACTTCCCCTTTTACAAATTGTGAATTGTATAAGTTGTAGTAGAATCCTTTCTGTGCTAATAATTCTTCGTGATTACCCGTCTCGATGACATCTCCGTGGTCCAAGACAATAATATTATCTGCGTCTTGAATAGTTGATAATCGATGAGCAACAACAAAAGATGTTCTACCTTCAAGTAATTGATTCATCGCTTTTTGGATTAATTTCTCTGTACGGGTATCAATAGATGATGTTGCTTCATCCAAAATCAATATTTCTGGATCAGACATAAATGCACGGGCAATCGTTATTAATTGACGTTGACCTTGTGAAATATTCGATCCATCTTGGTTTATAACCGTATCATATCCATCAGGTAATGTTCGAACGAAATCATCTACGTGAGCTGCTTTAGCTGCACGCACTACCTCCTCACGACTTACATTCGCTTTATTTGATCCATATGCAATATTATCGGCAATCGAAGCATTAAATAACCAAGTATCTTGTAATACCATACCCATTCTTGATCGTAACACTTCTTGATCAATATCTCTAGTATCAACACCATCGTACTTGATTGACCCTCCAGAAATATTATAGAAGCGTTCAATCAGGTTAATAATCGTAGATTTACCAGCTCCAGTTGGACCTACAATTGCTACCATTTGGCCTGGTTCAACTGTTAAGTTGAAATCGGTCATTAATAGGTTTTCATCTCCCGGCTCGTAGCCAAATTGTACGTGATCAAAAATCATTTTGTAATTCGTTTCAATTGCAGGTTGTCCTGAGGAAACTTGCGCCATCTCTTCAACATCAAGAAACTCGAAAATACGTTCGATAGCCGCCACCATGCGTTGTAATTGGTTAATCATATTAGCTGTTTGTTTTAAAGGTTCTGATAAGATACCCGCATATTGTAGCATCGCTTGAACATCCCCAATGACCATAGCACCATTAGCTACTGAAAAACCACCGACAATCGCTACTGCGACATAACCAAAGTTTTTAGCTAAGTTCATTAACGGCATTAAGATTCCTGAAATAAATTGGGCTTTCCAAGATACTGCATAGTATTCTGCTGATTTCTCTTCGAATTCGGCAATTTTTCGTTCATTTTGATTAAAAGCATTATTCTCAATTTGACCCGAATAATTTTCTTCAATATATGCGTTCATATTCCCTTGTACTCTTTGTTGTGCAGCGAATAATCTTTGTGACACTGGTGTAATAGATAACATCACAATCGTTGAAAGCAAAATCGTACCAGCCGCAATTAATGTCATTTTTGGACTGATTAAAGTCATCATAGTTAAAGTTGAAACAAACTGGGTACTTGACATTAAAACTTGTTGTAAAGTTTGTTGTAAGGACATAGCAATCGCTTCAACATCGTTGATAGCACGTGACATGATTTCACCATTTGGTGTAGCGTCTAAGAATGAAATTGGTAAACGATTTAATTTTTTTCGCATATCATTTCTTAAATCTTCAATAACACGTTGGGCTGTACGACTTAGTAAAGCCCCTTGTAAAAAATTAAATAAAGCACTTAACATATAGAAAGCAATCACTTTTGTTAAGATTTTTGCTAATTCTGTGTAGTCAATTACATACATTTCTTGACCATTCACATTTTGTAAACCATTACTTACACCATCGGTAATTAAGGTAGTCGCTTGACCTAAAATACGTGGTGATACAATTTGAAATGCCGTGGCTAAAATAATAAGGACGATAATTAGTAGGAAAGTCCACTTTCTGCTCGCCATATATTTTATGAAGCGACCTAAGGTTGACCAAAAGTTTTTTGGTTTATAACGGCGTCCTGCTAGTTCATTTTTATTATTCGCCATTAGTCCGCCCCCTTAATTTGTGATTCAACAATTTCTCTGTAAATATCGTTTGACATCAGTTCATCATGCGTACCAATACCAGAAATTTCACCCTTATCAAGAACAACGATTGTATCCGCATCGCGAATAGTTGACACTCGTTGTGCAATAATAATCGTAGCAGCATTCTCAGTAACTTCTTTTAAGGCGCCTCTTAGATTACGGTCAGTTGTGTAGTCTAGAGCTGAGAATGAATCATCAAAAAGATAGATATTGGCTTGTTTTACAATCGCACGAGCAATACATAACCTTTGCTTTTGACCACCAGAGAAGTTATTGCCGCCTTGAGCAACATGAGCATCTAATCCTTCAGGTAGTTCCCGAACGAACGATTCTGATTGTGCAATACGCAAGGCATGCCATAGTTCCTCATCTGTTGCTTCTCTATTTCCATATTTTAAGTTTTCTCGAATTGTTCCAGAGAATAGATTCGCTTTTTGCGGTACGTATCCGACAAGGTCTCGTAGATTACTCAATGATAAATCACGTACATCATGATGGTTTATTTTAACTGCACCCTTACTTACATCAGAAAAACGTAATAATAAATTAGCGATTGTCGTCTTCCCAGAACCGGTCCCCCCAATAATGGCTAAGGTTTCACCTGGTTTAATTTGGAAGTTGATATCCTCAACCACATTATGCTCTGCATTACCGAATCTGAAGGCAACATCTTCAAAGGCTACTTCTCCTGGAGTTTGGCGATCAATAGTGATGGGATTTTTGGGTGAATGGATGGTGATTTCTGTATCTAAAATCTCATTAATACGTTGGGCTGATACTTGCGCACGTGGCAAAATTACAAAAATCATACCTAACATCATAAAGGAGAACATGATAATAAATGAGTAGTTCACGAACGAAAGGATAACACCAACACTTAATTTTTGTGCTGCTACTAGTTGGGCACCACGCCAAGATAAGGTGATGTTAGTCAGTGACAAAATCGTTGTCATGATAGGCATTAAAAAAGACATCCGGAACATCGCTTTAATCGCTGTATCCGCATAATCTTTATTGGCTTTTGCAAAACGATTAACTTCAAAATCAGATTTGTTAAAGGCTCTTACTACCCGTACACCAGTTAACCCTTCTCGGAAAATCAGGTTTAAATTATCGACTTTTCGTTGCATAGATTTAAAGTAAGGTGACACAATGCGTAAAATGATAAAAATTAAAAAGGCCAATACTGGACCAGAAACTGCATAAACTAAACTTAATTCAGGACTGGCTAACACCGCCATTACAACTGCAGCCAATAACATCGCTGGAGATAGTAAAACCATCCGCATGATCATCATCACAGTGACTTCAACTTGCTGGATGTCGTTTGAAGAACGAGTAATCAATGATGCCTCGCCATAATCTCCCATATTTTCTTTTGAAAAATGTAAAACTTTAGCATATATTTCATTTCGTAATTTTCTACCCAAGTCCTGGCTCGTACGTGCTGAAATGTATACAGATATACCTGCAGAAATAATCACTAACATCGTAATTAAGATCATCTGCCCACCAATACGATAGATAGCTTGCATATCTCCTGCTGCAACACCGTCATCGATAATGCGAGCAGTCTGCGTCGGTAATAATAACTCTCCTATGGCTTGTGTTAAGGCAAAAACAACTGCCCCAAACATCGCCCACGGTGGAATTCGTTTAATCAAACGCCACATATAATTCCTCCTTTATATAACTAATATTGCAAACAATTTGAATATTGCCTCAACTTAAAATTATACGCCCTTTTGATTAAATAAACAAATAATTGTTACTTTCCGGGTGTCTCCTCAAAATTAAAGTCATCCAAGATACTTTCATCTTCAGCATATAAACCTGAAACGCGTTTATACCACGAGAAGAAGTGTTTAAGAATGACTTTGATTACCGCATAAATTGGAATAACAAATACAACACCTACCACGCCAAAAATACTTCCTGCTGAAATCAATAGCAGCATAATAGTTACTGGGTGAATAGCCATATTTGACCCGAGTACTTGTGGCGAAATGACTCGACTCTCAATTGTTTGCTCAATTGCAAATATAACCAACACTTTCACAATCATCATAGGGACCAATCACAATAGCCACAATAACGGCAGGAATCATAGCTAGAAAAGATCCTATATAAGGAATAACATTTAAAAATCCAGCGGCAATACCAATAATAACCCCATATGGTAAACCAACAATTGAATAACCAAGAACAAACATAATAGCTACAGCAATAGCCACAATAATTTGTCCCCGTATATATTGGCTAATTTGGAGATTCATATCGCTAATTAGGTTTAGGGTTGATTTACGGATTTTTATCGGTAAAAATTGTGCTAAATATGCTGGCATTTTATGACCATCACGTAACATATAGTACAGAATAATTGGTGCTGTGAATAAAGCAACAGTTACACGAGTGACTGTACCCACTATAGACGACACACTAGCAATTGCTGAATTTGCAATACTTTCCCAGTTGAAGGATGATAAGTCTTGTATATTGGCCATAATAGATTGCAAGACTAGATCCACTTGATCATACCAATCACCATGAATGAATGATTGCAAGCGATTTTGATAATTCGCCCAGATAGTATCCCAGTTATCAATTAAGTTACGCCCTTCATCTACTACCGTTGGAATTAAAGCTAATAGCCCTGTTACAACAACCGCAATTAATAAAAGTACAATTGCTGAACCCCAAGTTCGATTTAGTCCTTTTTTCTCAATTTGATTAACTAAGGGAACTGTCAAATAATAAAAGATAGCCGCAACAACTATCGGTAAAGAAACATATTGAATAAAAGAAATTACTGGGTCTAAAAGATACGATACTCGCGTAAACAAGCTCACAAATATGACAATTAAAATCCCAATCATTAAGCTGCCAGTATATTTGTTATTCAAAATATATTTAAAGAACCAGGAATTGGCAAAAGTACGTTTATTTTCAGCTAATTGCTGTTTATTCATATCCTGTATTTCTTCTGAATGAAATTTATCTTTCATAACGACCCCTCCTATATTACATATGTCCATTATAACAAATATTTTTATTCATATATGCCAATACAATCAGAGTAAAACTAGTTTTACTTTTAAAAAGAGCGTTTTCTTGTATAATAAAGTTATCTTAAGAAAGAGGGGAATTTTAATTATGGAAACGATTTATGTATCTGGCTATACGCGAGAAGACAATAAAGGCATTCATACCTTAACGCTTAATGCTGATAAGCAAGCTTTCGAGGCAAGTGAATTAATTATTGAAGAAAGTAACCCTACTTACATGAGTTTATCAAATGATGGACAACATCTATTTACCTTAAGCGATGGTGACGAACCTGGAGTTGCCCATTATGAAATTATTGATGGACGATTCTCTTTAAAAGATCGTATTAAGGTTTTCAACGAAAATGGATGCTATGTAACGTATGATGAAGAAACGAGTGTACTTTATGTTGCAAACTATAAAAAAGGCGAATTAGCTGTAATCAAAGTGAATGAAGATGGTACATTAACACTTACTGATTTGATCCAGCATACATCACCTGTTGGTCCTCATGAAAACCAAGATTTTGCACACGCACATTTTATTCATCCAACAAACGACCATCAGTTCATCCTTTCTTGTGATTTGGGAACGGATGAAGTGCATACTTACCAGCTAACTGATGATTATAAATTATCAGAAGTGAGTGTATATAAAGCTGCGCCAGGTACTGGTCCACGTCATCTAGCTTTCCACCACTCTAAACCAATTGTGTACTTACTTGGTGAATTAGATTACACAGTGGAAGTGTTAACTATTCAATCAGATGGTAGTTTAATTGCAGGTAATCGTTATCACACAATTCCTAGCGATTGGACTGAATTCAATTCATCAGCAGCTATCCGTCTTTCTCATGACAATAAATTTTTATATGTTTCAAACCGTGGGCACAACTCTATCACTGTCTTTGAAGTATCTGAAGATGGTCAAAGCTTGACTGAAATCCAAAACATATCAACTGAAGGAGATTTCCCACGCGATTTCAACTTCAATGCGGACGAATCCTTTGTAATTGTTGGTCATCAATTCCAACCACAAATTTCATTATTCACTCGTAATCAAACAAGTGGTTTACTATCTTACGTTGACAATACAAGTATTAACGAAATCGTTTGTGTAACACCGGTTTAAAGGAGCTCATTTATTAATGTATCATTTAGCAGCTAATCAAATTGATGAAAAATTACAGTATAAATTGCTATCTGGTGCCATTGTTCCGCGACCAATCGGTTGGATTACTAGTTTGAATAAGGAAACGGGTGTCATCAATTTGGCACCTTTTTCTTTTACTAGCGGAGCTGGGCAAAAAATGCCCCTTATCTCAGTGGCTATACTTAGAAAAGAAGATTTCTCCATTAAGGATACAGCGCGCAATTTGCTGAATCATCCTGAAGGCGTAATAAATATTGTTAGCAAAACATTCATTGATAAAATGAATGCAACAGCTGCTAAAGTACCTGCTGATGTCAGTGAACTCACTTTAGCAGATATCAAAATCCTTGATTCAAATAGTGTGACTGTTCCAGGTGTTCATGATGCTTTAATACGTTTAGAAGTCAAGGTATACCAATACATCCTTATTCGAGACCGAGATGAACATATCATCACCGATATGTTTATTCTTGAAGTGACTGACTACCACCTAGACGAATCTGTATACGATATAGAAAATGGTTACATACTTTATGATGGTTTGGCGCCTGTAGCAAGACTAGCAGGTAACCTATATACTGATATTACCGAACCTTATATTTTAGAGAGACCTGAATAAAGATACATAGCAATTAGAAAAAGGATTTGGTACATGCCAAATCCTTTTTCTAAAGTATAAAATAAATGGTTTATTTTGATTGGACAAAGGTTTTCCCTAAAGCTTTAGGTGCCTGCGCTCTACCTATAAACACTACCAATACAATAATTGTTAAGATATAAGGTGCTATATCTAAATACACTGACGGGATATCTTGAATAATAGGAATGTAGTTAGCTGTAACAGATAAGCTTTGTGCGAATCCAAAGAAGATTGCAGCTAACAAAGCACCTACTGGATGCCATTTTCCAAAAACCATAGCTGCCATAGCCATGAATCCTTGACCAGCAACAGTGATCACAGAAAATTCGTTCTGCACTGCTTGGGACTGAACGGCCCCTCCAATACCACCGAGTAAGCCTGAAATAAGCACCCCAGCATACTTCATTGCGTTAACATTAATACCTAGCGTTTCTGCAGCTTCTGGATGTTCACCTACTGACCGTATGCGTAAACCAAAACGACTCTTAAAGAGTAAAAACCAAGCCAATATTGCCAGTAAAATGCCTAAATAAGCTGGTCCAGAGGTATTTTGAAAGAAAATAGGTCCGATCACTGGAATGTTATTCAACCCTAAGATGTTATATGTCACAAAAGGTTTAGCCAATGGACCTGTTTGGGCTGCCCCGTATATGGCTCTAACTAGGAATACAGATAATCCTGGTGCTGCTAAGTTCAAAACTGTACCTGAAATTGTTTGATTAGCGCGGAAATGGATCGAAGAAACAGCATGAATAGCTGAATAAATTAAACCTACAAATCCCCCTACTAATAACCCAATCCAAGGTGTCATAGAACCCAAGGAGGCAGACATAGCAATATTGAATACGGCAGAGGCAAAAGCTCCCATGACCATAATCCCTTCTAAACCAATGTTTACCACACCTGATCGCTCAGAAAAAGTGCCACCGATAGCTGTGAAAATAAGGGGTGCGGCATACATCAAGGTTGATGACACAATTAGTTGTAAGATCGTACTTAATTCCATTATTAGTCCCCCTTTATCGTTTGCTTTTTACTTTTTCCAAATTTTTCTAAACTATAACTAATGATGTAAGACGAACCAATGAAGAAAATAATTGCTGCAGTGATCCCCCTCGCTAATTCATCAGGAACCCCTGCTCGATTTGGCATAAATGAAGCGCCAATGTTTAAAATACCAAACAAAATAGAAGCTAAGAAAGTGCCTAAAGGTGTTCCCATACCTAGTAACCCGACAGCGATACCATTAAAACCTTCAGAAGGTAGTGAAGTTAAGGTATATAAATTACCAAACGTACCGATTCCATGAATGACACCTGCTAAACCTGCTAATCCACCAGATAGAAAAATAGCTAAAACAATATTTTTCTCTACGTGAATGCCGGCATACTCTGCTGCTTCTTTGTTCAATCCGACAGCTTTTAATTCGAATCCCATCGTTGTATGTTTCATCACAAATCCATATAAAATCACCATAACTATTGCAATGAGTATCCCCATATTTAGACGAGAACCACCTGTTATCGTTGTAATGAAGCCAAGTGCTAAAGAAGCATTTTCTCCAACTTTTTCAGTCATATTCCCCGTACCAATCACTTCACGAATCAAATAATTCGTTGAATATAAAATGATATAGTTCAACATAATCGTCACTACGACTTCATTTGTTCCTAAATAAGCACGCAATACCCCTGCGATTGATGCGAATAAAGCACCTGATAATGTGCCAATAATTAACACACTAGGTACCATGATCACTTTCGGTACATCCGGAAATGCTAAAGCAAATGAAACCGATGATAGCCATCCTGCTAGTAATTGTCCAGACAAACCAATATTGAAGAAACCTGATTGATAAGCAACATTGAAGGCCAGACCGGTGAGCGTTAACACTGTCGCTTGTCTTAATACTTCACCAATAAAGTATGGACTTGATAATACTGTCATTATCATGGCATCGTACGCAGCTATTGGATTATATCCAAAAAACAACATAATTAAGGCGCCTAGAATAAAACCACTTACTATAGAAATAAAAGGAATTGTCAATTTCTCTATAAGGGTACGCGATTTAAATGCTTTCAACTGTTTCAACTCCTTCATCTATAGCGTCTTGTCCTACAGGATTTAAGTGACTTTGTACTCGTGCCTCTTTTAAGGATACACCAGCCATTAGTAAACCTAATTCTGTTTCATTTGTATCTTCAGCAGCGACGATTGCATTTATTTTCCCATCATGCATGACAGCAATCCGGTCAGCTACGCCCATAATCTCATCTAACTCAAAACTCATTAATAATACACTCTTCCCAGCATCCCGATGTTGTACTAATCGATCATGGACAAATTCAATTGCACCAACATCCAATCCTCTAGTCGGTTGCGCAGCAATTAATAAGTCTGGATTACGGTCTAATTCGCGCGCGATGATAACTTTCTGTTGGTTACCACCAGATAAAGCACCCGCTAAAGTTGCTTCACTTTCCGTTCTCACATCAAATTCACCAATCAAAATTTTTGCATGATCATTGATAAATTGATGGTTTAACAGACCGTTCTTTGAAAACGGCTTTTGATAGTAAGATTGCATCGCCATATTTTCTGCAATCGACCATTCTAAGAATAGCCCATGCTTTTGACGATCTTCTGGAATATGTCCTAATCCGGCTTCAGTAATCTTTCGAGGACGTTTATTCGTCACATCTTTCCCTGATAACGATACTTTTCCTGAAACTACCTTTCTCAAACCGGCAATTGCTTGAATTAATTCTGTTTGCCCATTTCCATCAATCCCAGCAATCCCCAAGATTTCTCCTGCTCGTACATCAAAATCAACAGATTTTACGGCCTGTAATCCGCGAGACTCATTCACAACTAGGTCCTTGACCTGTAAAATAACATCTCCCGTTTTAGCTGGTTGTTTTTCTACTTTGAAGTTAACATGGCGACCAACCATCATGTCTGCTAATTCTTGCTTATTTGTTTTTGCAACTTCTACAGTATCAATACTCTGACCACGCCGAATAACTGTGCAACGGTCAGCAACAGTGGTAATCTCATCTAATTTATGCGTAATTAGGATAATTGATTTGCCCTCAAGTGTCATAGCTTTCATGATATGCATTAATTCTTCAATTTCTTGGGGTGTTAATACGGCTGTTGGCTCATCAAAGATTAAAATATCTGCTCCTCTGTAGAGAGCTTTAATAATTTCTACTCGTTGTTGTTGACCAACAGAAATATCTTCAACGTATGCATCCGGATCTACGGCTAGCTGGTATTGATTGGATAATTCTTTAATTTTGTCATAAGCGGCTTTTTCATCTAGGTAACCAAATTTTGTGGATTCTTTTCCTAATACAATATTTTCTGCAACCGTAAATTTATCAATCAGCATAAAATGCTGATGAACCATCCCAATGCCTAACTTATTTGCATTATCTGGAGAACTAATATTTGCAACTTGACCGTTTACTAAGATTTCACCGGATGTTGGTGATAATAAACCAGATAAAATATTCATTAGTGTTGATTTTCCAGCACCATTTTCCCCTAATAAGGCATGAACTTCACCTTTTTTTAAATTGAAGTTGATCTTGTCGTTCGCTTTGTAATTACCAAAGATTTTGGTGATGTCACGCATTTCAATGACATTTTCATTTTGCACGTTTATTTTCCTCTTTTCTAACCTACTGTCCCAATCATAGGAAAAGCGTCAGTCAATTTGACTGACGCAATTTTCTTTTGCTATATTCCTCACTCTGCTGAATAAGAAAATTCTGGAACGTCAATTTCACCATCAATGATTTGTTGTTTCGCATCTTCAATTGTTGCCCAAGTTTCATCATCCAGGTTACCTTTAGTGACATCAACTGTCTTATCTGCTAAACCATATTCAACCAATTCCCCACCTGGAAACTCGTTTTCCATAGTTTGCTCTGTAATGGCAACGATTGCTGAACCTGTATCTTTAATTGTAGAAGTTAAAGTGAAGTTGCCTCCTGACCATTCACCTTCTTCAGTTTGATCACGGTCAACACCAATCACCCAGATGTTTGCTTCGCTATCAGCTTCTAAACGGTTACGAGCTTCTGTAAATACACCGTTACCTGAACCACCAGCTGCAGTATAGATGACATCCACACCACTTGTATACATAGCATTCGCAATTTGTTGACCAGTTGCTGCATCACCAAATGATTCAACATATTGTGCATCTACTTCAATTGAATCATCTACATAGGCAACGCCGGCTTTAAAACCAGTTTCAAAACGATCAATCCCAGGTGTTTTCATACCGCCCACAAAACCGACTTTGCCAGTTTCAGATGTTGATGCCGCAGCTATACCTGCTAAGAAAGCAGATTCTTGATCTTTAAAGGTCATAGAAACAACATTTGGTTGATCCACTTGTCCATCAATAAAGGCAAATTGTTGGTCTGGATTAGCAGGTGCTACTTCATTAAAAGTATCTTCTAACATGAAGCCCATACCGAAGATAATGTCATAACCATCTGCAATCGCAGTATTGAAGTTTGGTACGAAATCAGATGAATCTGTTGATTCGTAATATTGTACCTTATTGCCAGTTTCTTCTGACCAAGCTTGCATACCTTCCCAAGCTGATTGGTTAAACGAACGATCATCAACTCCACCTTCATCAGTAATCATACCAATGGCATAATCACCAGTAGCTTCAGTAGAAGACGAAGCCCCTGCTTGAGCATCAGAACTGCTAGATTCAGTACCAGCGTTTTGTCCTTGACATGCTGCTAAAGCAAATACAGAACCAGCTAATAAAACGATGTTTTTAAATTTTGTAGACATGTTTCTCCTCCAAATAACGAATGTTATGATTTTAAATTTTTATAATGTTCGCTTATTACAGGATTTATATTACGGCATAATTTAGACAAAGTAAAGTGTTTTTGTAAAAATAGTTCGTATTTTTTATTAATTTATCATTTTCTATTTAAAATTAAGTATTTTAACCATTTGTAATACGAACGATTATACAAATTTTTAGGTTAAATAAAAAAAGAGGCTGAAACAAAAATGTCTCAGCCTCTTTTTGCTATATGAGAATGTTTATAATTAAATTCCAAAAATCATTATTGTCCGATACTGCCCAAATGTCTCCAATAATATTTTATTATTGTTCGTTTTTTGGTCCAGTACGTTAATTCAAAACGACTTTTGTCTCACCTTCTTTGGTATATTAATCATGTATATTTGGATTAATGATCCGCTGTTACAGTACCTACTTCTGCACTATGCGTTACATGTCCTGATGCAGTTAATTGTAAGTTAGAAAAGTCTTCTAAATTTGTGAATACTACAACGATAGATTTTCCTTTGCCAGCAGAAGCTAACTGGTTTAAATCTACATTCGCGATTTTACTACCAACACTTACTTGATCACCTTCAGCTACAGTAACCTCAAATGGTGCACCATCTAATTCAACAGTATCAATCCCCATATGAACTAAGACTTCTACATCATCATCAGTTTTAATGTAGATTGCATGTTTAGTTGGGAAAATACTCATAACAGTACCAGCAACCGGTGCATACACATCTCCAGTTTCAGGTTCCACAGCATAACCGTCTCCCATCATTTTTTGTGAAAACACAGGATCATCCACTTGATCAATAGCTTTAAATTCGCCCGTTGCAGGAGCAAATAAAGTTTCTGCTAATTGAGAACTACTCGATTGTTTTGTAGTTTCTTTCTTCTTATTTTTCTTAAAAAAATTAAACATATGGCTCGCTCCTTAAGTATTCATTTTGTTAACTAGATTAATCATATCACAACCATAAAAATAATGACAATACTTCTACGAAGGGATTTCACCTTTCTAAACTTTAAAGACTTCTTAAATTTATAATGTTTTTTTGTTTTATCCGATATTTTCATTTATACTAATTTGAGAAATAAATTAAACAAGAATGAAGGGAAATTGATAAATGTTAGATACATTAAAGGTGATTTTATTAGGTATCGTAGAGGGGATTACTGAATGGTTACCTATTTCATCAACTGGACATATGATTCTTTTGGAAGAATTTATTACTTTAAATGTCCGCCGAGAATTTTGGGATATCTTCCTCGTTGTCATTCAACTTGGAGCTATTCTAGCTGTAGTATGGCTAAACTTTAACCAATTAAACCCATTTGCCCCAAGTAAGTCTAAAGCTGAAAAAGAAGAAACTTGGATGACTTGGTTTAAGGTATTTGTTGGTTGTTTACCTGCTGTGATTGCTGGGTTACTATTAGACTCTTGGATGGAAGCCCACTTGATGACTTGGTCGGTAGTAGCGATTACTTTGATTGTTTATGGTATTTGGTTTATCTGGATTGAGAATCGCAACCAAAATAAACAAGTAAAAATAGATACTATGACCGATTTGTCTTATATGGATGCGTTTAAAATTGGCCTATTCCAAGTACTTTCACTAGTCCCAGGAACATCACGTTCAGGTTCAACAATTCTAGGTGCAACTATTGTCGGTACGTCAAGACCATTGGCTGCGAACTTCTCATTCTTTATGAGTATCCCCATTATGTTTGGTGCTTCTGCATTAAAATTAATTAAAGCTTTCTTAAATGGCTTTGTTTTTACTGGAACAGAAATATGGTTACTCTTGGTTGGGATGGTTGTGGCTTTTATTATTTCCGTTTTAACGATTAAGCTATTCTTGAAATATATTAAAAGAAATGACTTCAAAGTATTTGGTTGGTACCGTATCGCTCTCGGTATTATAGTGTTCTTATATTTCTTACTATTTAATGCATAGGTTGTCTGTAAAATTTTAATCAAAAGAGGCTGGGACAAAATACCTCAGCCTCTTTTGATATATAAAAATGTTAATCATCGGGTTTCAAAAGTCAATATTGTCCGATACTTCCCAAAATGTGCCAATAATATTTCGTTATTGTTCAGCTTTTGGTCAAGTACGTCAATTCTAACGACTTTTGTTTCACCTTCTTTCTCTAAACTAAAAATTTAGTTAAAAAACTCCTTATATATAGCTCGGACAGCGTCATCTTCTCGTTCTTCAATAATACCAAACATGACAGAAATTTCAGATGATCCTTGGTTAATCATTTCCAAGTTGATATCAGCATTTGACAAGGCTTTGGTTGCTCTTGCAGTATTCCCGATATTCTCAATCATACCTTCACCCACAAGCATCAAAAGACTTAAATTGTCTCTTTTTTCGACAGCATCTGCAACAGTTTCAGCTTTGATTTCAGCTATCATTTCCTCTAATTCTTTCTTTGATAAAGCATCCTCTTTGAATATGACATCAATATCATCAATACCAGAAACAATATGTTCAAAAGAAACGCCATATCTCTCTAATACAGATAATACACGACGTACAAATCCAACTTCTCTATTCATCATATATTTCTTGATATAAACAGAAGCAAATCCACTAGTTGATGCAATACCTGAAATAGCTAAATTATTTTTGGGACGAGTTCGTGTAATCAAAGTGCCAGGTGCATGTGGTTCGTTTGTATTTTTTACAGCTACAGGAATATCAGCAATAAAGGCGGGCTGTAACGCTTCGTCATGGAAAACAGAGAATCCTGCATAAGATAACTCACGCATTTCTGAATAAGTGAGTTGTTCAATCGCTACTGGATTATGGACGACACTTGGATTTGCCACATAAATTGAAGAAACATCCGTAAAGTTTTCATACATTGAAGCCTTTACACCGTTGGCTACGATTGCACCGGTAATATCAGAACCTCCACGAGAAAAGGTCACCAATTTTCCATCTTTGGTATAGCCGAAGAAACCAGGTATCACGATGATACCATCCTGTTTACGTAATTTATATAAATTTTGATAAGATTCAGGTAATACACGTGCTTGCCCTGGATTATCAGACAAAAATAAACCCGCATCTTGAGGATTTAGATAAGAAGCCTCATAACCTAGACCAGAAAAATACGCTGCAATTAACTGGGCATTAGCATCCTCACCAAAGGCCTTAATAGCATCCGTAAAATATGCAGGTTGTGCTGTAATACCTGAATTAATTAAATCATTCAATTGTTTTGAAATTTTATCTATGATAGCTAAATCCATTTCTAGCCCCTCAGCCGTATCTCTAAATCGATCAACAATTTGGTTAAAAGTAGCTGATGCATTTTCACTATCATGTAAAATCTCAGTAGCTAAGTCAATTAACAAGTCAGTTACCTTAATATCCGCTTTGTCACGCTTTCCTGGAGCAGAAACAATGACAAATTTACGGTCAGTATCACTGATTACGATATCTTTTACTTTCACCAGTTGTTCAGCTGATGCAACTGATGATCCTCCAAATTTTACTACTTTCATTTTTTCATTTCATCCCAATCCAATTTTAATGTATTATGAGCTATCTTATCATAAATATCAGATCTTATACAATAAGAAAAGCGGTTGATACCTGTAGCTATCAACCGCTCAATTTCATAATGAGTATTTACAAAAGTATTTAAGTAAATTAAAGTAAATTAAAGTAAATAAGTATTCTTTATAAAACTAGGTCTTCATACAAGCGAATATATTCTTTGGCCGGTTCACTCCACCTAAAGTCAGTCGCCATAGCCTGGTGTATTAATTGGAACCAAACATCTGGTTGATTTTCATAAACATCCAAAGCAATTGCAATAATATGAGCGAATATATCACCGGTGAAAATATTAAATGAAAAACCATTTCCCTCACCAGTGAATTGATTATATGGTTGAACTGTATCTAATAAACCGCCCGTTTCATGGACAATCGGTAAAGTGCCATATCGCATGGCAATCATTTGCGATAAGCCACATGGTTCAAATGCACTTGGCATAAGGAATATATCAGATCCTGCATATATCTGTTGCGCTAATTCAACATCAAAATCGATATAAGCACAGAATTCACCTGAATATTTCCACTCAAAATACCGGAAAGAATTTTCAAACCCTTCATCGCCAGTTCCTAATACAACTATTTGGATATTGAAATTTATCAGTAAATATTCTGCCTTTTCCTGCAATAATTGCATACCCTTTTGGTCAGTCAAACGTGTAACAACACCTAGTAAAGCCACATCAGGATCCACACTCAACCCTAGTCGCTCCTGTAGGGCGCGTTTGTTCGAAGCCTTACCGGTTTGAACTGTTGATGCATTATAATTCACGGTTAAATATGGGTCCGTTTCAGGGTTATTTTGATCATAGTCAATGCCATTAATAATCCCTGATAGTTTCCAGGCATTATATCGTAACTCACCATCCAATTTTTCTCCAAATTCTGGCGTTTGAATTTCTCGTGCATAGTTCGGACTGACTGTCGTCACCCTATCAGAAAAATTAATACCCGCTTTAAGATAATTTACTTGATCTTCTTTCTTAACACCATTTTCATGATAAAGAGCATTAGTCGTATTAAAAATGTCTTTCAAAACTGATGGATTCTGCCATCCTTGGAAACGAATATTATGAATAGTCAGCACCTTTCGAATATCTTTATAACGATCAATCCAGTGGTACCTATCTACTAACAGGGCTGGAATCATGGCTGTTTGCCAATCATTGACATGTATGATATTAGGAATGAAATCTATTTTCTCCATCATCTCAATCACTGCAATATCAAAAAATCCAAATCGTTCCCCATCATCATCTTGTCCATACAGTTGATCTCTATCAAAATAGGCTAGATTATCGATAAAATAATATTGAACACCATCAAGCGTGAGCGTTTTGATGCCAACATAAGCCGATTTATCACCTAATTCTACTCTAAAGTGTGTAATTTCGGTTACTTGTTCCTTATATTCTTCAGGCATTTGTGAATAGTAAGGCAATGCTACTCTAATGTCTATCCCTTGTTTCCGCAATTCCTTGGGTAAAGCATAAGCCACATCCCCAAGTCCGCCTGTCTTAAAGAATGGTGCGCCTTCAGCCGCTACAAATAGCACTTTCATAAAATCACCTTTCTTTCAATTAAAATCCTTTTGCTTTTTTTATTGTATAAGCAGGATGTTGAAAAGTTTTGTCAGATGCTGCTACATAAGTCCCTTTTGAAATTATAACTGGTTCCTCTGCTGTACCTATAATAACTGCACCAGGTTCAACCTCTACTTTTTTATCTAAAATAGCATATCGTACCGTGGCTCCTTTTCCGATTTTTGATCCTTGGAAGATAATCGCATCAGCAACTTTAGCATTTGGACCTACTTCCACATTACGAAAAATATGAGAATGCTCTACTTCGCCATAGATTTGACAGCCAGTACCTATTTGTGCATTAATCACATCAGCATGACTACCATAATATGTTGGTGAACCATTGTGTGCTTTAGTGATAATAGGCTGATCACCTTGAAATAATTGTGTAAAATATTCCCCATTTAACATCTGCATGCTGACATCATAGTATGATTTCACTGAATCTACGTTACCAACATAACCTTCATATTGAAAGCCTACCGTCTTATAGTCTTCCATATATTCAATGATCACTTCATCTAATTCTTTATAGTAGTTATTCTCTTCAGCACGATGAATCATTTCTAGTAACTTATCTGTTCTAACAAGCGCCATATTCATATCGTAATTAACAGTAGCTTGTGAAATTGGGGTAATTCCTTCTTTTGATAAACGTTCTACTTGTCCCTTTTCATTTAAGTGAATAATATATTCATTAGGATGATATTCAATTAATTCACGAGGCACTTCCGAATAAATACGGATGATATCAGCATCGCAATGATCAAATGCTTCAATTACTTCGTCTAAATGGATATTAGCAACGATTTTTGCACCTGAGACAAATACATATTCAGCATTTGAACGCTCAATAAATAAGTGATGATCATCATAGAATGGTCCTTTACGACTTGCTGCTTCATATAACGCACGTTTGTGGTTCATTTGCGAATATGTAAAAATACCACCAGTATAGTTGTCGAAATTCCATGCCTTACCCGAACGGATATGATCATATACAGATCGACCTGTTTCAGCCATAAATAAAGCAACAGAGCGAACACCAGCATGTGATAGACTTGATAAATAGAAGTCTAAAATTCGATAACGGCAAGTAAATGGTAGGTTAGCAATAGGTCTATTTTCTGTTAATGGCATTAAATCGGTTGTAGATTCATTTAAATTTAAAATAGCAGTAACTTTATTTTTAACCATAATAATTTCCCCCTACTACTTCTTCATAACCTATGACAGCGATATTATCTGGCATTCCAATAACAGAAGAACCATTCGAAACAACTGCGTCCTCACCAAGGATCGCATACTCAATCTTAACGTTCTCACCAATACTTGAACCTTTCATAATGATAGAATTACTAATAAGAGAATCCTTACCAACCAATACATTCGGTGAAAGAATTGAATTCAGTATACTTCCTCGGATGATGCATCCATCACAAATCATCGCATTCTCTACAACTGATTCTGTGGATAAAAATTGCGGTGTAGTCATCGTGTTTCTTGAGAAGATTGGCCATGCTTTATCGCGTAATTGTAGCGGATGGTCTTGATCGAGCACCTCCATGTTAGCTTCCCATAGTGAATCAATCGTGCCTACATCTTTCCAGTAGCCATCAAATGAATAAGAAAAAATTTTCTCATTATTATTTAAATAAGCAGGAATAACATTTTGACCAAAGTCTTCCATACCTTCTGGATCTTTCATTAAATATTCACGTAATTTTTCCCAGGTAAAAATATAAATACCCATTGATGCTAAATTACTCTTTGGACTTTTTGGTTTTTCTTCAAATTCAATAATTTTTCCTTCATCATCTGTATTCATAATCCCAAAACGGGAAGCTTCATCTATTGGTACAGGCTTTACAGCAACCGTACAATCTGCATTATTCGCTTTGTGGGCCGCTAACATAGGGGCATAATCCATTTTATAAATATGGTCTCCTGATAGAATTAAAACATATTCTGGTTGCTTACTGTCTATAAATGAAACATTTTGATAGATAGCATTTGCTGTACCATTAAACCACTTTTCTCCATCACTTGATGAGTAGGGCTGAAGAACAAATGCCCCACCATCTCGTGTGTCTAAGTCCCAAGAATCACCATTCCCAATATGGTCATTTAAAATCATTGGTTCATATTGCGTCATCACACCAACCGTTGTAATGCCTGAATTCATACAATTACTTAAGGTAAAATCAATAATTCGATATTTACCTCCAAAAGGAACAGCTGGTTTAGCTATACTTTTTGTTAATTTTCCTAAACGAGTACCTTTACCACCAGCAAGAATCATTGCAATCATTTCATTATTTAACATAATAATGGAGTTAAACTCCCTTCCCCCTTTTTTCAATAAGGCCCTACATATCAATAGTGGGTTCATTACATTCCAACAAAACTATGGTTACCAATTCATCAACTACTATCATTACTCTTGATTGACTGACGCCATTTCTATCTGGATATTATGGGGTGTCAATGCAAACGCAGCAAGCGATGGTAATATAATTCTTAGTGAATATGGTTGACCTTTATGTGGCACTTCTTCAGTTTCAAAAAAAGTACTTTGACTTTCCCAATTTCCACCAAATGTATTCATTTCACTATTTAAAATAACTTTATAAGTCCCTGGATAGGGCACACCAATTCTATAGTTATGACGCTCAATTGGTGTAAAATTAAAAGCACAAACTAAAATATTGCTAGTTTCTTTACCATGTCGAATAAAAGAAAGCGTTGTTTCTCGGTCATCATCTGCTTCAATAATAGTGATACCCTCCGTTTGGTTATCTTGTTCATGTAATGCTGGTAATGTTTTATATAAGTCATTTAATTTAGCAATATAAGCTTGAAACTCTGAATTAAATTCCCTATCTAACGATGACCATTCCAAGCCTTCATAAAATCGCCATTCCAAAAATTGGCCTATTTCATTTCCCATAAAGGATAGTTTTTTCCCTGGATATAGCAGTCGATAACCTTCAAGTACACGCAGGTTCGCAAACATTTCATAACGATTATGATTAGGCATTTTACCTAGGAGTGAATGCTTTCCATGAACAACTTCGTCATGAGAAAATGGTAAAATAAAGTTTTCGTTATGCATATACATAAAAGTGAAATTGATTAATTTATAATGATATGCCCTACCCGATGCATCTATACCAAAGAATTTTAATGTATCATTCATCCATCCCATATTCCATTTGAAGCTGAAACCTAAGCCTCCATGACTAGTTGGTTTTGTCACCCCGGACCAAGCCGTAGATTCCTCAGCAATCATCAGATAAGAAGCATCTCTTCTTAGAATTTCTGTATTTAATTTACGTAGAAATTCTAGTCCTTCAAGGTTTACATTATGACCATATTTATTAGGTTGCCATGGACCAATATCATAATCTAAATACAGCATATTAGATACTGCATCTACACGAATACCATCGAAGTGAAACGTTTCTAGCCAAAAAACAGCACTAGATATTAAAAAGGATTGGACCTGATTCCTACCTAAATCAAAATTCTTAGTACCCCATCTAACATTATTTGCTCGATTCGGATCTTGATACTCATAAGTCGGGGTACCATCATAATTTGCTAAAGCATCATCATTGACTACAAAGTGTCCAGGGACCCAATCAAGGATTACACCAATTCCTTCTTGATGACAAGCGTCCACAAAAGCCATCAAAGGGCCAAAATCATGACCAAACCTACCAGCAATCGAAAAATATCCGGATATTTGATAACCCCATGAAGCTTCCAGAGGATGTTCCATCAGTGGCATAAATTCAATATGTGTATAGCCCATCCTTTTTACATATGGAATTAACTCCCTTTGTAAGTCTGAGAATGTATATGCTGAACCATCTGCATGTCTTTTCCAAGATGCCATATGAACTTCGTAAATATTGATTGGTCTTGCAAACATGTCCATTTTCTTTCTTTGTTTTATCCATTTTTGATCCTGCCACTCATATGACGGAATGTCCTGAATGACAGAAGCATTTTTTGGGGGGATTTCACTTGCAAAGGCAAATGGATCCTGTTTTTCCCGTCTTTCACCATGCTGATCTTCAATGACAAATTTATATAGGTCCCATTCTTTGGCATCTAGGCTTACAATCGTCCACGCACCGGTGTCTGCAACTTTTTTCATTTGCATTTCATTCCAGTCAGTAAAATCTCCTTCTAGATATACTGCTCTAGCCTTTGGGGCCCATACCGTAAATCGATAACCTTCTTTATGATTGAATAATTTTTTTGCGCCAAGGAATTTATATGCTTCATAATGATTTCCTATATTAAAAAAATACATTTCTTCTGCTAAGTGTATGTCTTGAACGGTAGTCTCAGCTTCTTTTTCTTTAGCCAAAATGATTCCTCCCTAATATAGCAAATTTCAATATTTGCTATTTGAATATTTGTTCTATAACTTTTCCCTCTACTGGTGTATTAAATGCTAAATCTAACATTGCGAGCATTGTCGGGCCTTCGTCTATTAGACGGCCTTTGGATATTGTTTCGCCCATTTTGATTTTAGGCCCTTTTGCCATAAACATTGTCGTGTAATTTTCTTTTTCAGGACTATAACCATGACTGGCTTTTAAAAATTTGACACCTGGAATACTTTTATTTGTGTCTTCCAATATTGGTCGCTCAATATCGCTCTCGAAATAATAACCTGCTTTAGCTTCAACTAACGCAAAGCAATTTGGATCAGCACCTAAAGCTATCGCCTCATTTTGACTATAAATCTTATCAATGTATGGAGCTAAAGGAGTGAGTAATGTTTTTAATTCATCCATTATAAAATCATCATGATTTTTTACATAGATATAGGTAGAACCGTCTGCTCCTTTAGCATATACGTCATAATCCTGAATCTTATTTTGCTTATCTATTCGAATTAAATCAGCATTTTTAAATAAGTGATTCGGTCGAATAACCGTATGCGTATCAATTTGATAATGATCTCCTAAAAGCACAACATGCGCATCTTTATATGCTTCTGTAGACTCAAGCGCTTTCATTAATTGGCCTAAATGATTGTCCATACGTTCAAGTGCTGCCTTTGATTCAGGTGATTTCACCCCATATCCATGCCTTGTAGAATCAAGGTCTACAAGATGAAGTGCTAACACATCTGGTTCTTCTTTTTTTATCGTATCAACTGCTACAGCAGTGACAAAATCATCCAATTCTGGTTGCTTAATACCTGATCTTAAATGGCCAAATTTATGATTTTTCTCGAGTAAATATTTAGGAGAAGATGCGAAAAGTGATACTGCTATCTGGGAGTGCCATTTTCGATTAGCAAAAATTTCTGCAATATTATAATCAATAGCAACACTTTTACCAGTAACGGGCCATAATATAGTGGATACAGTTAAACCATGATTACTGGCAATCTCAAACAAAGTTGGTGATTTAATATATCTGGTGTACCAATACCAATCGGGTGATAAAAGATCGGGTTGCAACAAAGTATTATTAATAATTCCATGGTCTTTGGGGTACTGCCCTGTCACTATAGATGTATGACACATATAAGTTAATGAAGGGTAAACAGTTTCTACGTTCTCAGCTAAGGCTGCTTCCTGACGAAATTTATTAAAATTTGGTAACGTTAAGGCGTAAGCCAAATCATCAGTTCCAAAGGCATCTAAACTAACAATAACTAATTTCTTATTTGTCATTAAGTCCCCCCTATATAAAATAATCATATATATAATTATAACTTAAAAATTATTTAGTTGGAATGAAAAAGCTTTCATTATATGATAAAAAAAAGCGAGGACAAAAATGTCCTCGCTCTCCAAGACTAGGGTCTCAGCTGTTCACATCAGCTTTTGACCAAGTACCCACTTCCTGTGGTGACTTTCATCGTGTACTTTCTTTAACTACATGCACAGACTTACAGTATGCTGTGCGTGTCGCCTCATCGCATGGAGTAAGTCTAACATGAAGTTACATAGAAAACAATCCTTTTTTTGTCAGTTAAAGCTTTACATGTTAAAATTCTTGAATTGTCAATATTATAAGCGAATCACTTCAATTTTATAACCATCTGGATCAGTTACAAAGAAATATCTTGGTTTTGTATCTCCTGGTAATTGTTTTAATTCAGTGACATCAAAGCCTTTTTCACTATGTTCTTTATGTAGTGATTCTAAATCTTCCACCGCAATCGCAATATGTCCATAGCCGTTACCTAAATCATAAGCCTCTGATCCATAGTTATATGTCAACTCTAACTCATAATCATCATTAGGTAATGATAAATAGGTTAGTGTAAATTCATGTTCAGGAAAATCTTTTTCTTCCGCAACTTCAAATCCAAATGCTTCTTGGTAAAATGCTTTTGATGCCTGTAAATCTTTCACACGATAGCAAGTATGTGCCATTTTCATTTATGCCATCTCCCTCTCTATTACTTTCTTATCTATTGCTAATTATAGTTTAGCAAAGATTGTTAAAAAAATTAACCAAAATCTTATTTTTTATCTAAAAAAGCGCAAATTCTATTATAAGTGATCAATTGACCTAAAATATGGATAATTCTCACGGATAATTTCTGTTAAAATTCCCTTCGTTAATCTCTTCAATTTTTTTGAAATATACACAGGGAAGGCCTGGTAAATCCTTACCCAATTTGTCCAAAAAAGGCTGAGATATTTCTTGATCAAATGGTATGTATAGAAAATATTTCTCTTTTTGCATAGAAGATCTATCACAATTCCAATCCATCTTCTTTTTTTGTCACATTTAGTGATTCAATGTGTGTTTTTGGATCTACTTTTTACACCTTTAAAAAAACAATAAAATTCTTTAGAAATGTACAGTCTCTTTCAAAACTATGTTATCATGATATGAAGTAAAACACACTTTTAAGCATATTAATTACTAAAAAGTGTGATGCAGAGATAAGGAGTACAAAAACGATGATTTGTCCAAATTGCCAATCGGCTATTCCATCAAATGCGCAAATTTGCCCACAATGCGATCATATTATGATCAATCGAGACATGGATGACGATTTACATGATACGATTGAGATCCCAACAGCAAGATATTCCAATGAAATGATTGAACATGACGATCAATACACTACCTATGAGGAGTTGAATAATTCTCCTATTCAAGATACCACCAATAAAGACAAAGGAGATAAAAAGACCAAGAAACCTTTCTTTTCATTTGGAAAAAATCATAAACAAGATAAGAAAAATGAAGACGACGGGCCTAGTCGCCGAAAAAATAAAAAAGCTGAAAACCATCTGACATCTTATATTAATTACTTATTATCTTATATCAAAAAACCAATTCAATCGCCATCAACCAACGAATTTAACGATAATCCAAACCATGGTATAACAAGTTTACTTTTATTAGCTATTCTAAATGCAGTATCTATTACATCTTTAGCTAATTACTTTGTGTCACATTATGAGTGGTTTGCAAACTTATCTGTATTACCTAATCTGGATTTTGATTTTGTTGCTTGGCGATTCGGATTAAAAACCTTTGTATTCTTAATTATTACCCTGTGGTTATTACCAGCTATTATTCATTTATTCAATCGGAATAATGCGTCAGAAAAAATTAGCAACAATGTTTGGCTAACTCATTTTTTTGGTATGAATAGTATTTCAGTGGTTGTGGCTTTCATTTGCTTTTTAATTTCCCTATTATCACCTTTATTTTTCATGATTGTTGTCCTTTTACTTTCTCTCATGCAAATTGCCTTGCTAATTATAACTTTATCTATTCACTTCTTACAGTCAGGTAATGTTAACAATTCAAAAGCATTTTATAGCATATTGAGTGTATTACTATTATTCTTTATAGCGGTTATTTTCTTAGTTGGTTTAATATATTAGTATTCTTTAGCGTTATTTAATTATCTGGATATGCAACTTAAAACGATTACTAGTAAGGCAACCTTCGATATTTACATATCACTACAGGTTGCCTCTTCTTTTAATCATAATCAAACTGATAACATTTATCTCTACAGCATTAGTAACGCTAACACGTATATCTCTTATATTTTGTTATCTTTAACACGCTAGTCTTGAATGCTATGTGATTTTTCTAAACATATTGCAAAATAGTCTGCATCTTTATATAATAATGTATGTGATATTTATTGAAGCTATTCATAATATTATCACTAGACATTTAAAAACTTGCGGTCATGGCGGAATGGCAGACGCGCTGCCTTGAGGGGGCAGTGAGATTACTCTCGTGCAAGTTCAACTCTTGTTGACCGCATTTATATACTTTCAAATACTAGCCAGTAATAGTGGGATTATAAAAAGTGGTTTAGATGACAATATCTAAACCACTTTTTTAGTGTTTTTATAATGTAATGACTTCGTAACCTGCATTTTCAATTGCGACTCTTGCAGCTTCACCTTTACCAGTATGTACTTGAATGGTAATTTCAATACCCTCTTCATCATTAACGAAAATATGGGAAACACTAACATTTGCGTCTGCCAATACTTTCGTAATTTCTGAAAGTACACCTACTTTATCTTCAATGACTTTTACCACAATTCGGCTACTCACATCATCTGGTTGGTAACCCGATAAATCAATCAAGGCTTTAAAAATATCTTTATAAGTTACAATACCTTCTACGACTTTATTATCATCAACAATTGGTAGCACACGTAAGTTATGCTTACGCATATACTCTGCAGCTTCTTCCACCATCCATTCAGTAGTTGCTGTTGCGGCTTGTTTATCCATAAACTTCTCAACATTTGCTTGAGAAAGAATGTAGTTTAATTCATATATACTCAAGCTTGTTGCATCTGAAGCAGATTTTGCATCAATAATATCTTGAGTTATTAGACCAACAAATTGCCCATTAGATGTAACTGGAAGATTATGAATTTTGTGACTTTCCATTTTTGTCACAGCCTCTGTCACATAAGTCTCTGGTGAAACAGTAATTACATCTTTACTCATATATTGTTTGATTTTCATGAAGGTCCCCCCTATATATGTCAATAATATTTAAGTGCTTACATATATTTTATCATTTACCTAAGTAAAGTACAGATTTTAATATTATTTCGGTTCAATTACAGTAACATTCTCAGTCGGCTCACCATTCATTACTTCTTGAATATACGCTGGTGCAGAGACATTATGTTCTTCATCAAAAGAAATATCGTAAGCAATTCCTTCGAACCCTTGTGTTTTACCAATCGCTTCTTTTATGGCTTTTGGATCTGTAGAATCAGCTTTATCTATAGCATCCATCACCATATTTGCTGCATCATAAGCTACTGCAGAAAACATATCTGGTTCTGTCCCAAATTTTTCTACGTATGCATTGTAGAAGTCTTGAACGTCTTGATCAGCATCTTCTGTAAAAACAAAATGAGCTACATAATAGACATTTGTCATATTCTTTGCACCTGCAAGTTCAACGATATTTTGATTTCCTAAGCCATTTGGTCCTACAATGGCAATATCAATACCCATTTCTCTGGCTTGCTTAATAATTGGACCCGCTTCTTGATAATAGCCAGCAATAAAGATGACATCAGGTTGTTGCGATTTTACATTAGTTAGGACAGAACTAAAGTCCGTATCTCCAGAAATATACGATTCATCAATTATCACATCACCTTCAAAATGATCTACAAAAATATCAGTTAAATTTTGTCCATAGTCTGTAGAGTTGTCTTTCAGTACGGCAGCCGTTGAATAGCCATTTTGATTTGCAAATTCAGCAATTGCTGCACCTTGAAAGGAAATTTCAAAACTTGTGCGATAAAAATACTCCCATACTTCTCCCGTTTTTGAATTAATTGTCGCATCATCGACGGTTGTAGTTGCAGATACAAATGGTACCTCTGCATTTTCAGCCACAGGTTGTGTAGCAAAAGTTAAGGCTGCGGTTGCAGGTCCTAGAACTACTGAATTTCCTTGTTCAATTAAATATGTCATACCCGTCGCTGCTTCTTCAGGAGTGCCTTTATTATCATAAGAATGATAGTAAACTTCTTTTCCATCTATACCACCCGCATCATTTCGCTGTTCAACAGCTAATTGAATTGCATTATCTTGGACTACACCATAAGCAGCAGTTGCACCAGTTAACTCCCATAATCCTCCAATATTAACTGCAGCTGAATCAACATAATCTTCCGCTGATGAAGTAGACGAATGATCATTATTCGAGGTGACGGTTGTTGCTTGAGTACAACCTATACCCATTATTGTCACTGCAAAAATTATTGTTAGTATTTTAGCAAATTTCATTTTTTTCATAAAGATTTCTCCCATCTATTTGTAAATATTATTAGAATTCAAAGTTCAACCAAAGATATGCACCAGTTTAAGAAAATAGTTAACAAAAACGCCGGCTCGTTAATACGGGCCGGCGTCTTAGTTAAGAGCCCGTATTTCACGAGAAATAGGACTCTACTATAGTATGGTAGAATCCTCAGTTAACTAATAATAATAATAAATTTTGGTGTGGGCATGTAGAAACAAGTTCTACTTGAATTTTAATCTGTTCAGTCATCATTATTTCTACCTCCCCTTCTTTGAGTTAACTTAAATATAACAAATTCAATGGAATAATCAAGTGTTTTTTAATTATTTTTTAATTCATTTCTAATTTAAAATCAGATTATTTAATTTCAAGCATACTTAACCCGATTCTACCTTTTTTATCATCCACATCTGACACCCATACTTCAACAATATCACCAACTGATACAATATCACTTGGATTACTTACATATTTTGAAGACATTCTTGAAATATGTACTAAACCATCTTGCTTAACACCAACATCAACAAAAGCACCAAAATCAACTACGTTTCGTACGGTTCCTTGTAATTTCATACCCACTTTTAGATCTTTTAATGATAGAACGTCAGATCTTAAAATTGGTGTAGCTACGTCTTCGCGTGGGTCACGTCCAGGAGTCAATAAGGATTTCTGTATATCAAGTAAGGTTTCTTTTCCAATTTTATAAGTTTCAGACAGAGACGATAAATCTACAGTTGCAATTTTTTTTCTCGACTCTTCTGTTTGGAGTTCCTCTAATGAAATATTTAAGTCATTTAAAATCTTTTTAACTGTTTTATAATTCTCAGGGTGAATACCAGTATTGTCTAAAATATTATCACCATCAGTTATTCTGATAAAACCAACCGCTTGTTCATAAGTTTTCGGTCCTAATCGTTTCACTTTCTCTAACTGTTTTCTATCCGTAAAGACACCATTCTCATTACGGTAGGCTACTATATTTTTGGCAACTGCCATAGACAACCCAGCTACATGACTTAATAATGATGCAGAAGCTGTATTTAGATTTACGCCCACACGGTTTACAACAGTTTCAACGGTAAAGTCAAGCGTTTCTGCTAGTTCTTTTTGCGATACATCATGTTGATACTGGCCGACACCTATAGCTTTCGGCTCTATCTTCACTAACTCAGCTAACGGATCCTGTAAACGTCGCGCAATAGATACTGCTGAACGTTCTTCAACGTTATATTCTGGAAACTCTTCTCGGGCGATTTCACTTGCTGAGTAAACGGAAGCCCCTGCTTCATTCACAATACTGTATACTATGTCTAAATTATTGTCTTGTATTTGTTCAGCAACAAATTGCTCTGATTCTCGACTAGCAGTTCCATTACCAATCGCTACCATCTCAATTTCGTACGCATTAACCAACTCGAGGAACTTTTTGCTAGCTTCTGCTTTTTTATTTACTGGTGCATGTGGGTAAATAACATCTTTAGCCAATACTTTACCTGTCGCATCTACAACTGCAAGTTTACATCCTGTTCTAAAAGCCGGGTCCAATCCCAATACCACACGACCTTTTAATGGTGGTTGCATCAGTAAATTACCTAAATTAGTAGAGAAAGTTGCAATGGCATGTTGCTCAGCTGTTTCCGTTAACTTCGAACGTATTTCCCTTTCAATAGAAGGTTTTAGAAAACGGTCTAAAGAATCTTGAATAGCTGATTGTATTTCACGTGTTGATACTGGGCGACCTTTTATAAAGCGATTGACTAAATATTCAATAATCGGGAACTCATCTGCCTCAATTGCAACATTTAAAATCTTTAATTTTTCAGCCCGATTAATGGCCAAAACTTGATGGGGCTTCACATTTTGAATATTCTGGCTGAAATCATAATAGATTTCGAAAATTGCTTTTTCATCTTCTGCATTCTTACGTTTCTGACTAGTAAGTTTACCTTCTTTTAAGGTATATTTACGTAACCATAAGCGAATATCTGCATCTTCAGCAATCCATTCAGCCATAATTTCATGAGCGCCAGCCAAAGCTGATTTCGTATCTTGAATCTTATCATTTAGGAATTTTTCAGCTTCAGCCTGTACGTTACCTGAAGTCGGTGATGAAAATAGCCATTTTGCTAATTCTTCTAGACCATTCTCTTTCGCAATTGTCGCTTTAGTACGGCGCTTTTGTTTATATGGCGCATATAAATCTTCTACTGTTTGCAAAACAGTTGCCTTTTTAATTTTGTCCGCTAGTTTATCGGTTAACTTTCCTTGTTCTTCAATATTCGCAAGAACCGATGCCTTTCTCTCCTCTAACTGTTTCGTATATTGGTAAGCATGTTCAATTTCTCTAATTTGAACTTCGTCTAATGACTGCGTTACTTCCTTACGATAACGCGCAATAAAGGGGACGGTATTACCTTCTTCCAACAGTCCCAATACATTTTCAATTTGTTGCTTGTTAAAGGGTAAACTTTGATTAATTATTTGAATGTAAGATGATTCCATATTCAACACCTTTCTTTTTTCGCGAACAATAATTATACCCCAAAAGTATAACTTTTGCTATTCTTCATATTTTGACGTTATTAACGCATTTTATTTTCGGCTAATTATTGCAATTCTATTCTAAATAAAATATAATTGTGTTAACTTAAACAGTTCCATGAGGGAGTAATCAGCGATTATTATATCGTGGCGGCGCCAACATATACGGCAGATATCTGCTGGTGCCGTCTTAAAAGATGAGACTTATGGCTATTTCTCTATCGAGGAGTAGTCATAGGTCTTTTTTTGAAAAACTATCTCAGGTGCCTGCTTTAGGGAAAATAATTTAAAGGATGGAGAGATGATTAATGTCAGAAGAAAAGAACAATCAGTCTTTCTTCACTCAAGATACTGATCAAGTATTCACATCATTAAATTCTTCCACAGAAGGTTTAACAGATGCTGAAGCTGCTAGTCGCTTAGAGAAGAATGGACCGAATGAAATTAAGGAAGGTGAACGCAAATCTACCTTACAGAAGTTCTTGGATCAATTTAAAGATTTAATGATTATTATCTTATTAATTGCTGCAGCGCTTTCTTTAATTTTAGAAGGTATGCACGGTATGGTAGATGCTATTATCATCCTTGCAGTTGTATTAATTAATGCAATTATGGGTGTTGTTCAAGAAAATAAAGCTGAGGATGCAATTGACTCTCTTAAAAAAATGTCTTCACCTAAAGCAAACGTTCGACGCGACGGGGAAGTTCAAGCGATTAATTCTAAAGATATCGTTGTTGGTGATATTGTAATTCTAGAAGCTGGTGACGTAGTTCCTGCAGATATACGCCTATTTAAAGCGAGTTCATTACAAATTGAAGAAGCCGCTTTAACCGGTGAGTCAGTACCAGTGACAAAAGATATTGTACCAGTGGAAGCTGACGCAGGTATTGGTGACCGTTTAAATATGGGATTCTCTTCTACTAACGTTACTTATGGTCGTGGTGAAGGTGTCGTCACAGCAACAGGTATGGATACTGAAGTTGGTAACATTGCTGAAATGTTAGACAATGCTGAAGGCAAAACAACCCCATTACAAGAAAATATGAATGGGTTAACTCGTTTCCTTACTTATGCAATTGTAGTTATTGCTGTTGTGATCTTTGTTTTAGGTTTATTACGTGGATTTAACTGGATTACAATGCTATTAACAGCCATCTCAATTGCAGTAGCTGCCATTCCTGAAGGTTTACCAGCAATTTCAACAATTATTCTTGCATTAGGTACACAAAAAATGGCTGATCGGCGTGCTTTAGTACGTAAATTACCGGCTGTAGAAACCCTAGGTGGTACTGAAGTTATCTGTTCAGATAAAACTGGTACGCTTACACAAAACAAAATGACCATCGAAAAAGTATACTACAATGGTAAATTACATGACGCTACAGAGGATATTGACCATAACGAACCCGTTTTTCGCGTAATGAACATGGCTAATGATGCTACTATCGCTATAGATGGTTCATTAGCTGGTGACCCTACTGAAACAGCAATGATTCAATTTGGGTTCGATAAAGGTTACGATGTTCGTGAAACCATTAAAGTTCAACCTCGTGTTGGTGAAGTACCGTTTGATTCTGACCGTAAAATGTCTACAACAGTTCACGAAACTTTGGGTGAAGAGCAATCACATGGCAAATATGTTTCAATGACTAAGGGGGCACCTGATGTTATTATCGACAAATGTACACACTATGTGAATAAGGGTGAAATTCTACCATTAGATGAAACAGCGCGTAAAGAACTGTTAGACGCTAACCATGGTATGGCAATTCAAGCATTGCGTGTATTAGGTATGGCTTACCGTTATATTGATGAATTACCAGCTGAATTGAATACGGAGTCTCTGGAGCATGATTTAATCTTTGCTGGTATGGTCGGTGAAATTGACCCTGAACGTCCTGAAGCTCGTGACTCAATTGCTACAGCAAAACAAGCTGGTATCCGTACAGTTATGATTACTGGTGACCATAAAGATACTGCTGCAGCTATCGCAGCTCGTTTAGGCATTATTGAAGAAGGTCAAGAAGAAGCTGTTACAACTGGTGCACACTTGAATGAAATAACAGATGAAGAATTAGCTGCGAATGTTGAAAAATATTCTGTGTATGCACGTGTATCTCCAGAACATAAAGTTCGTATCGTATCTGCATGGCAGTCACATGATAAAGTGGTTGCAATGACGGGTGATGGTGTTAACGATGCGCCTTCGTTAAAACAAGCAGATATCGGTATCGGTATGGGAATCACTGGTACAGAAGTTTCTAAAGGTGCTTCTGACATGGTGCTTGCTGATGATAACTTCGCCACTATCATTACCGCAATCGAAGAAGGACGTAAAGTATTCTCAAATATCCAAAAAGCTGTTCAATTCTTACTTTCAGCTAACTTGGGTGAAGTAATGACTTTATTTGTGGCAACTATGCTTGGATGGACAATTATTGAACCAATTCACATTTTATGGATTAACTTGGTAACTGATACCTTCCCTGCAATTGCTTTAGGTCTTGAAGCAGCAGAATCAGATGTTATGGAACACACACCTCGTGGACGTTCTGGTAACCTATTATCTAATGGTGTATTACCTTCAATTATTTACCAAGGTATTTATGAAGGTGGTGTAACCCTATTTGTATTCTGGTTTGGACGTTACCACATGGGTGTACCTTTGGAAGATGCTGAAGCCATGGCTTTTCTAACCTTAGCATTTATCCAATTATTCCATGCATATAACTCGAAATCAGTATTCAAATCATTATTTGCTTCAAATCCATTTGACAATAAGTGGTTGAATATCGCAGTACTAGCCTCAACAATGTTAATGTTAATTACTGTATTCGTACCTGGTTTAAATGACGCCTTTGGTACTGTTCATTTATTAGGAGACCCAATGGCACTGCAAATGTGGACTGTTATCCTATTAGGAGCTGCTTCAGTCGTACTTTACGTTGAAATCAGCAAATTTATTATTCGTACAACTGGTTTAGATAAAAAATTTGATGTCAGTTCAGAGTTAAATAAATAACGATTTATCCACTTACTTTTAAACTAAAAAGGGTTATGACAGCTTTGTCATAGCCCTTTTTGATTTGAATAAAACAAATATTAGTAGAATGAAATTTCGTTCCGATATGTCATTGACAAAACTAATTATCTTCGCATAAATAATAATACTTTTTCGTTTATGCATTATTTGTGTTTGCATTTTTTGTTTGTCTACCTATCAACTTCTTGATAGTATATATAAATAATCAATAAATTTTCATTTTAATAATAAAGGTGGTTTTAAATGCGTAAAATGCTCAACAATCAGCTATATCGTTTTTTACATCTATTCTTCGGTAAAACAGAAATAAAACCCTTGTTCTTTTATACAGTAGCAAGCATTTTTATATTATTTGGTCTAAGTGTTCAATCACCTAGTTCTTTGATATCTGGTTATTGTACGATCCTCTTATCACCAAGTAATCTAATAACAGACTACTTTGAAGTTGGTGGCATCGGTGCGACTTTTCTAAATGTTGGGATACTTACCTTAGCCAATACTTTTTTTATACATCGTAATGCACCTAAAATTACGGGACCATTATTAGCTGCTGTATTCACAGTTATGGGATTTTCTTTCTTCGGAAAAAACTTATATAATTCGATTCCTTTTCTAATCGGTACTTATCTTTATAGTAAGTATGCTGATACGCCGATTGCTAACTTACTATTGGGTGCCCTTTTCTCATCTGCACTAAGCCCTGTAGTATCCTTAATCACATTTGGCCAGGGATTACCAATTTTCATAGGTATGCCAATTGGTATATTGGCGGGTATCATTATTGGTTTCGTGATTCATCCAGTTTCATCTAGCTTTCTACGATTCCATCAAGGATTTAATTTATACAATATTGGCTTCACTGCTGGCGTGATCGGTTTAGTGATTGCCTCAATTATGCGGGTTTTTGAATTACCAGTAACTTACGACATTGAACCACAACAATTATCTAGTTCACTTGTTACTTGGTTCTTTATCCTCTTTTCACTGGTGCTTTTCTTATCTGGATTTATCTTGAACAATTATTCATTTAAAGGGTATATGAAATTGCGTAAAGCTTCTGGACAATTAATTTCAGATGTGGTAATTGAATTTGGTACCCCCATTACCTTAATGAATATGGGTATTCTCGGTTTAATTGCAATTGGATATGTGCATATTGTTAATGGGCATTTAGAGGGTGCAGTGGTTGGTGGTGTCTTGACCGTTGTAGGTTTTGCAGCGTTTGGTAAACACCCCTTTAATATTATTCCTATCATGGCTGGTATATATTTGATGCAAATTGCCATGCATATAGATAATCCGAATACAACAAGTGCATTATTATCCGCATTATTCGGTACCACTCTTGCACCAATTGCTGGATATTATGGATGGGGTGCTGGCCTTATTGCTGGTGCCCTACATGCTGCCGTCGTCAATAATACTGGTGATGCCCATGCCGGCTTAAATCTATATAATAACGGATTTTCTGGAGGGTTCGTCGCAGCTTTTCTTGTTCCTATATTTGATGTCATAAAGGAGAGAATGAACAAAAATGAGAGAATACGCAAAGGTTAATCGTATTGTATCAGAATTTATGAATTTATTTGATGACTATGAAATTAATAGATACCAAATGGATTTATGTATTGCGGCTGATAAACAATCTACTTCTGTCATTAAATTTGACGGTAAAAAAGCTGATCTTCCACAATCTTTTATTGATCTATTAGATGACTTAAATGCTAAAAGACAACCTGAAATTGAATATTATTATGAAGATCTTCTAGGCATTCGTAATGATACTTTTAATACGGAAATTCTAGCTGCGGTTATCGATTATGTTACTTTTGATGTTACAGATATGGGATTTAAAATCTATATTGAGCGTGTATATCGCTAGAAACATTGTTAAAAGTTAATCTTCATTATAAAAAACGTCCATCTAGGATACGAAGCCTAGATAGACGTTTTTATTTTTTAACTACCTCATTGTTACAAATTCTTCTGCCCCTGTTGGATGAATAGCAATTGTTTGATCAAATTGTTTCTTAGTTAAACCTAATCGAACACCAACAGCAAAACCTTGCATCATTTCTTCAACTGCATAACCAATACCATGAACACCAATAACCACTTCATCAGGCCCTTGTGTAATTAACTTAAAACGTGCAGATTGGCGATTTTCAGAAACTGCTGAATACATAGGGGTGAAGTTTGAATTATAGACCTTCACTTGATCTGCGCCAAATATTTCTTTTGCAGCTTCTTCAGAATAACCAATCGCACCAATTGCAGGATGAGTGAAAATGACTGTTGGTACAGTATTATAATCTAGTAAGTAAGGTTCTGCATGATTAAAAAGCGTATCTGATAAGGTTCTACCTGCCATAATTGCTACTGGTGTGAGGTCCACCTTACCAATAACATCACCAAAAGCATACAATCCTTCTACATTAGTATGATGGTATTCATCAACTTTGATATGTCCTGATTCAGTTAAAATGACATCTGTATTCTCCAAACCGATATTATCCGTATTGGGTGTTCGTCCAATAGCATATATCACTTTTTCGGCTTCAGCAAAGTGACCATTTTTAAAGTTTACACGGAGCAAACCATTATCTAATTTTTCGACTGACTCAGGATCACTTTGTGTCAGTAATTCAATGCCAGTTCTCTTCATTTCGTCAACTAAAACTTCAATAATTGATGCATCATAATTACGTAATGGTCGATCATGTCGAACAGCTTGAGTTGTTTTGACACCTAAACCATTTAAGACACCTGCGAATTCTGTAGCTACATATCCTGCACCAATGATAAGGACACTTTTTGGTAAGGTTTCCCAATCAAAGAAATCATCAGAAGTATCTACTAAATCAATACCTGGTAGTTCAATTAAACGAGGACGTCCACCTGGTACGATGGCAATATGAGGTGCTGTATATTGTACACCGTCGACCTCTACGGTATGATTGTCGATAAATTTCGCCTCACCTGCTAAATAATGTGTACCACGTGACTCAAAACCAGAAGCATAACCTCTATGGACACGGTCAATATATGCATCTCTATTAGCTTTCATTGTTGTATAGTCAACTGGACCTTCTTCTGTGAAATTTAGCCCATATGCAGAACCATATTCATTGATTTGATCTCTTAACATTGTACCATGCCAAGAAATCTTTTTAGGCACACAACCTCGGTTGACACATGTGCCACCCACATCTCTTTTCTCAATAATTAGTGCTTTGGCCCCATATTCAGCTGCGCGGTTAGCTGAAGCTATACCAGCACTGCCGCCGCCGATACTTATATAATCATATCTTTCCATTCTTTCCACTCTTTCCCAAATATTTGTTTTTTCTTACGTTCTTCAGATTCTTTAGCCTGCTTTTCTAAAAAATTTACCCTTGCTTGATTGGTCTTTATAGTAATATCCTCTGTAAAATCATTTGGCTCTTCTTTTAGTGAAACATCTGTCGATGATGTTTGAATTGGTTCCAAATAGATATAGGCATTTGTCTGTTTAGCAGGAATAATCGCTTTGTAATTACCATGATTATCATAGGCTTTAAAATATAAATCATATTTGTCATCATATGCGTAAGCATATACAAGTAGCCAATGATTTTTATAAGAGGACCCTAAATATTTTAAAGTACCTACAATAACAGGTGATTGGTATTGATCAATTATTTTAGGCACTTCAATATCGGGTAATAATCCAGATTTTGCGCGATAGTTCTTGAAATTAAATATCGAATTTAACCCATTCTCTACATTCCAGTAGAAAGTACCACTATGTAGATGGTAATCATCAATTACTTTTTTAAAAGCGTCAATAAGGTCATTTTTCTCCATTTGATGGTTGGTATCTCTTAAAACCGTATAATGTGTTAATACTGCAGCACAGTAGGTACCACAAATACCAGGACTACCGTTGTTGATCCAAGACTTGTAAGATCTGAAATCTTTTTCATCAAGCCCAGTCCAAATGAGTTTTTCCATATCTGTCCCTCCAATTAATATAACTCATTATATCATTATTCAAGACATCTTTTAATTATACTGCTTGATATTAAGGTGTTAAAAATATAATAATATTAAAGGCTGGATATGTTTTTTCGGTAAAAAGTTGCTATAATGATATCTATGATTATATTAGGGAGGTGTACTTTTGGTGAATAGACCAGAAGCTCAACTAACCTGGCCAGTTCAATCATTACTGATTGCGATTTTATTTATCAGTAACTTATTTCCGTTTTACATGACACTTGTTACATTCGCTGTAATATTTATATTTCTATTCATGTTAGGACTTCTTGGCCCCCGGTACATTAAACGAGAGGTGCCTACCTCAATATGGGTATTTATTGCTTATTCAGCTGTGATTTCATTTATCTTTCAAAACTGGGCAGGATTAGGTATATCAATTGCTTTTATTCCAATCGCAATTTACTTTAACTATTACCAGCAAGTTATTCGACCCTATTTTGTTGAAGAATTATTAAACATTGCTTTAATTGGTTCATTTATTATTTTTATATTCGCAACATTTGAATATTTAAATTGGGTGCCCGAATGGGATTATATTTTTATATCTCCTGAAATTAATCGTATCCATAATGGAAGAGCTGAAGCAACTTTTGCGAATCCTAATTACTATGCCATGATGCTAGAATTTTTCTTCTTTATTGGTCTTTACAAAATGATGCGGACAACCAAATACCGCAAAAAATTTGTTTTCTTATTCATATCACTTTGCAACCTGTTCGCGATTATTTATACTGGAACTCGTACATCACTCCTTGTGGTGATTGGTACGCTCTTTGTATTCTATTTCGTATTGGGTTATAAAAAAATAGCCGTTGGTACATTTCTCACTGCTAGCATTGGTACCCTACTTTCGATAAAACTAAGTTTTCTTCCAAGATTTGAAGATTTAGGTTTTGCTTTTGAGGACAGATTCGTCATTTGGGAAATTGCTTTAAAGGGATTAAGAGATAACTTTTGGTTTGGACAAGGTCCACTTACTTATCTAAATGTTTGGCAGGATTACGGTGAAAAGTATACCCAACACGCGCACAATATCATCTTAGATACCTTACTTTCATACGGTGTGGTTGGTAGCGGTATCCTACTACCCTCGATCATATCGCTTGGTAAAAAAATCCTCCAAATGCGAAAATATCCTATTCTTAGAAGGCGTTTAGCCTTAGTATGTAGTTTCTGCAGTATTGTATTATTACATGGTATGTTTGACTTAACAATATTTTGGTTACAAACAGCCTTTTTATTCTTGTTTGTAATCCTTGCAATCTATAACATGTATCACGAAGTAGAGACGAACCCTGAACTACAAGGTGATAATAAAGATTATTCAAGAGATTAAGCTATATATAAATCGAGTAGGAGGAATCTTTCGATT
>NZ_KV786995.1:0-588 GCF_001806975.1 Aerococcus sp. HMSC10H05 | reverse complement strand
CTAGTGTACTGTCTCAAAAATAAATGCTCTGTAAAATCGTCTATGCTTGCTCGTTGATTACACCGTTGGAGGCAAAGAAATGAGCGCCCAAGATATCGTCCTGAGTCCTGAGGAAAGCGCCGAGCTGAGCCGTCGCACACGATCAGCCACCATCAGTCAGCGTGACGGTCGCCGCGCGAGGGTCATCCTGTTAGCTGCTCAAGGTTGTTCAAGGGTTGAAATAGCCCGCCTGGTTGGATTCTCTCTTCGCTCAGTCACTCTTTGGTGCAAGCGTTTTCAAGAACAGGGACTAGACGGTTTGATCGATAAGCCTGGCCGCGGACGTAAGTCATTCTTGCCGCCAGACGCTATGGCTCGAGTGCTTGAAAAAGTGGTTCAACCTCGTATTGGCCAGCCTCGCTGGAGCTGCCGAAGCATGGCGCAAGTCGCGGGTATTTCTCCGGCCAGCGTCCAGCGTATATGGGCTGCCAATGACATAAAGCCGCACCTGACTCGTACGTTCAAGCTGTCCAACGATCCCAACTTCGAAGAGAAATTCTGGGACGTCATCGGGTTGTATCTGGACCCGCCAGACAAGGCACTGGTGCT
>NZ_KV786994.1:0-53566 GCF_001806975.1 Aerococcus sp. HMSC10H05 | reverse complement strand
ATTCTCATCAGTCCGATTTGACGAAGAGCCAATTATTTCTAATAAAAAAAGGCCGAGGGGGGTAATCATCTCGACCTTTTGTATTCATTATTTAAATGATTGCTTAATTATAAGCTGCCATACTTACAGCAAATGATGGTGCCCAGTATGGGTTAATTGATTCTGAATGAACTGTTTCACCAGGACGTTGAGAATGGATGTATTGTCCATTACCTAATGAAATTGCCACATGGTATGGAGAACCGTAAGAACCCCAGAAAATTAAGTCCCCAGGTTGAGCAGATGAAACTGCAATTTTTGGACCAGCATATTGTTGCTCACCAGTATAGCCACCTACGTTAACCCCATAAGTTTGTTGGTAAACATAGTTCACGAAACCTGAACAGTCGAAACCTGCAGGTGATTTTCCACCCCATACATAAGGTACGCCAACTTGTGCATAAGCATTATTTAATAATGCTGTTACATTACCTGACTGTGCTTGAGCTTGAGCTGCTGCTTCTGCTTGGGCTGCTGCTTCTGCTTCCGCTGCCGCTTGAGCTGCTGCCTCTGCTTCCGCTGCTTCTGCTTCCGCTGCCGCTTGAGCTTCTGCCTCTGCTTGAGCTGCTGCTTCTGCTGCCGCTTGGGCTGCTGCTTCTGCTGCCGCTTGAGCTTCTGCCTCCGCTTGAGCTGCTACTTCTGCTTCCGCTGCCGCTTGAGCTTCTGCCTCTGCTTGGGCTGCTGCTTCTGCCTCTGCTTGGGCTGCTGCTTCTGCTTCCGCTGTCGCTTGAGCTTCTGCCTCTGCTTCTGCTTCCGCTGCCGCTGCCGCTTGAGCTTCTGCCTCTGCTTGGGCTGCTGCTTCTGCTGCCGCTTGAGCTTCTGCCTCTGCTTCTACTTCTTCTACTGAATTTGAAACTTGTGTAACTTCTGGCGCTTCAACAACAACTGCTTCTTCAGCAACTACTTCTGTTGCTTCTGCTACTACTGGTGCTTCTTCAACCACTTCTTCTTCAACTGTTGGCGCAACAGCTAAACCAGGAATAGCTAATGTTTGACCAACTAAAATTAAATCACTTGATAAGTTATTTTGAGCACGTAATTCAGATACTGAGACGCCAAATTGACTAGCAATTTTATTGATAGAGTCGCCAGCAACTACAGTATAGTTACCATTTTCATCTGCAACGTAGTTATTCACAGTTTCTGCTTCTACTGATGTAGCTTCTATTTCTGCTGTTTCAACTAGTGCATCTACTACTGAAGTTTCTTCAACAACAGTTGCTGCTTGTTCTACTTGGCCTTTAACTTTTAATTGTTGTCCAACTAAAATCAAATCACCTGAAATACCATTTAATTCACGTAAGTTTTGTGCTGTTGTGTCAAAATCTGCCGCGATTTTATTTAAAGTATCCCCTTCAACAACAGTGTAAACGTTAGATGCATCTGCTACACGTTTTGTGCTAGCAACAACTGGTGCATCTACAGTCGGAATATTTAAAGTATGACCTGAGAAAATTAAATCTTGATTCTCAATTGTATTGGCTTCAACGATATCTGCAATAGATAAATCAAATTTACGTGAAATAGCAGTTAGCGTATCTCCCGTTTCAATTGTATACACTTCATCTGCTGAAACATTAGTAGTTGAAAAGGCTGCTAAAGCCGCTGACGTCGCTAACGATGTCCCTACCATTTTTTTTACTGAAAACTTCATTAAATTTCTACCCCCTGAAATTTCTAATTACAACTGCTATTATATACAAGCAATCGACACTTTTCCGTAACAATCAGGTTACAAATCCTTTACTCTTTCTTACACTTTTCCTTATATTTAGCTAATACTTTTAGATGGATTATTGTTTCTTTATAAATTTAATCTATTCAAAATATTCACAAGCTATCCAGAAGCTTAATAAATCAACTTTTCAAGAATACTCAAGTTCGCACTTTTCATTTATACGTAACACAAAAATATTACATTTATGTAACACAAATGTAACATTACTTGAAAACAACGTAAAAAAACCACTTTGAACAAGTGCTTTTATAGACACGCTATCGTTCAAAGTGGTATTTGTTACATAACATTCTTTAATATAGACCGAATATTAACATGATTGCACCCGGTAAATTATTCAAGAAGTGGATTAGGATGGCATCATTTATATTTTTGCTTCGCCAATAGGCCATAAAGCAAGCTGCGCCTATTCCTGCATAGATGATAAATGAAATAATATTACCCGAAAGATGCATACTCGAGAAGAATATTGAGGATAATATAATGGCTACCGTAAAATGCTTATCTTTGAACATGCCTTTACTGATCATGCCGCGGAAGATAATTTCTTCCATTATGGGTGCCATCGTAATAACAGTTAATCCAAGATTCAAGGCTAACAATATATTGGTATTATCTGCTAGTAATCCAAAAATTGCTTCATCATTTACAGTAGTGTCTTCGCCGTAAATCCTAGACATTAAATAAGACATGGCCAGTTTAAACCCTAAAATTGCTACAAATATCCCTAAATCCTTCAGCACATCATCCCATGTTAAACTGATTACATTTTCAGGATGTTGCTTTTGATAACGACGGTAGAACCAGTAGCTTACTGCGAGCATATAGATTATGCTGATAATTCCTATGATAGTTACCCATGTATTATCTAAAAGGCCACCATACATCACATATAGTTGAGGAAGTGAGACAATTAGCGTATAAACGAATGTCCACAAAATAACCTTAACCCCGCCCACTATCCAGCCAAGCCATTTTTGTCTAGTTGGATTCTGATAGTAAGCTTCAGTATTTCTATTCTTCCTTTTCCCCATATAGTTCCCCTAACTTTTTGTCTGATTACAATTTCCTTCTATATAAAAGGTTCATTTATATTCATTAACTTTTGTGTTTATTTGCTGAAAATTCAAATGCATCATTTATATGTTCTTTTAGATTCATATAGAAACCACTTCCTTCATATACTTGAAGTGGCACAACTGATTTACGATCTTCTTCATCAGGATAGACATCTTTTACGTAAGGATTATCTTTTAAGATATCTTCTAAATATGATTGGTCAACTTCACGCACTTTCCCTTCAATCGTAATCGCTTGAATACCATTTTCATCATTGGACATCCCTGAAATAGACACGTTTTCGTTGCCTTTTAATTGCGTATAAAATTCATTGCCTGGCTTTGTCATAAAGAAGATACCATTTTCATTGGCAACACCAATATTCGCAAATCTAGTATGTGGTTTTCCATCACTATCCACCGTAGCAAAAACTACTGCACCAATATTTTCTAATAACTTCATGTAATCTTGTAATGCCATTTTACAACATCTCCCTTATTGTACTTCTTTCTTCCATTATAACGCAAATGCTAGAAATCCTTTAGTAAAATCTAAATCAAAAATATATCAAAACAACTGGAAAATGACAGATGGTCTTTTCCAGTTGTGACAAGTTAAATTTTATTGAATTGTATGCGTTAAAGTGAACGGTGTGTTGTCACTTGCATTTCCTACATAGAACTTGTACTCACCAGGTTCAATAATAAAGTCGTGGGCATTATTATCCCATACACCTAGTGGATGGTTAGTAGCGAACGGGTCAATAGTGATTGTGACATCCGATGTTTCTCCAGCAGCTAGGTGAACTTTCTTGAAACCAACTAAGCGCATCGGTGGTTGTCCATCGACTGGAAGGCCAACATAAACTTGTACTACTTCTGCACCATCACGGTCGCCAGTATTGGTTACAGCAACTTGAATATTTATTGGTTCGTGCCCGTCTGACACTAAGTTATCTAGTCTAGCTTCTTCAACGGCAAAACTTGTATAGGATAAACCATGACCGAATGCAAATCCTGCTTTGACCTCCTGAGCTTGGTACCAGCGATAACCCATTTCCAATCCTTCTGAGTAACGAATTGTCGGGAATCCTTCGCCTTCATCAACACCTGGATGACGTTCTGCATGTCCATAAAAGATGGTGTCTTCATCACGAGCTGGATAGCTTGTTGGCACTTTACCAGATGGATTGACATTACCAAATACTAAATCAGCAACAACATGGCCATCTTCAACCCCTTGATTCCATACTTCTAATACTGCCGAAGCTTTATCAATCCAAGGTAATACGACTGGACTTGAATCTTTTAATACAACAACCGTTTGTGCATTTAAACCAAGTAATGCATCTACCATTGTATCTTGGTCTTTTGGTTGGTGAGCTGTCTCCATGTCCATTCCCTCTGTTGCGACTAATCCGGCCATAATAATTACTGCATCAGCATCCTTTACAGCTGCTTTTGCCTCTTTTAAGTTACTTAAATCATCTGCCACAATGAAAGTATTCACTTTTGTATGACTATCTAGATCCGCTAAAACATCTTCCATTCCTTGTTTAGGCGCAACTGTATATAATGGGTCTACTTTAGAAGAACCACCACCACCTTGAGTAGCAAACTCAGCAAATTTTGATTGACCAACAATTAAGATATTATCGTGTGCTTTTGCATCTAGTGGTAAGATATTTTGATCATTTTTCAATAAGACAGCTGATTGTTCACCAATACGACGTGCACGTTGACCGTTAGTCTTAGCATCAATTTCTCCTGGCTTATATTCACTTTCAAATACATTAAATTTGAACATTTGCGTGAAACGACGGATTAATGCCCGGTCGATTGTTTTCTCTTCAAGTGATTGATCTGCTAAAGCGGCTTTAATATTTGTTTCATTTAACCATTTAGCATCAGGCATTTCATGGTCTAATCCCGCGTTTAGTGAAGCTGCAGCTGAGCGAGCTGACCAGAAGTCAGTTTGAACATATCCTTCAAATCCCCATTCATTACGTAAAATATCATTTAATAAGTAACGATTTTCAGTGGCATAAGTACCACGTAATCGGTTATAAGCTGACATGATAGAGGCTACTTCACCATCTTTTACTAACATTTCAAATGGTAGTAAGTATAATTCACGTAACACATTTTCATCGATTTCAACAGAGTAACGGAAGCGTTCATCTTCCTGGTCATTTACTGCAAAATGTTTACCCATAGCAATGACATCATGACTTTGAATTGCTTTAGTAATTTCAACCCCCATCACACCTGATAGGAATGGATCTTCTGAAAAGTATTCAAAGTTACGTCCTGATATGGGTAGTCGGTGTAAGCATACAGCTGGTCCCTCTAATACATGTTGGCCTAATGTTTTGGTTTCTTCACCAATGATATCTCCATATGCATAGGCCAATTCCGGATCAAATGATGCAGCTACACCAATTGTCATTGGTAAGGCTGTTGCTTTTGGACTTGGTGTACCGTCCCCCATACCAACACCAACTGGTCCATTTGTAATCCGATAACGTGGAATACCCAATTCTTCATTGGCTTTAACGTGACGTTCTACACGGATTTGACTAGCTAGTCTTGCCATTTCTTCTTCATCAGTGATTTTACCCATAGACCCATAGATGTCAATCGTTTCCATTGCGCCGTGTAATTGCTGGATTTTTTGATCAATATTCATATGTGCGACTAACAATTCTGCCCGTTCCTTAGGTTCTAAACTTGTATCTAGCCAAGGCATATCTTTTGTATTCATTTCCATATATATCCCCCATTTTTTTATTTTTGTTTCAGTTCTCCCAGCATTTATGAAACCCTTATCATTTTCTTTATCATACAATAATTTTAGCCTTTTGACCAGTTCTCTCACACCAAAAGCACAAGATTTGCAAACTTTAATCCATGTTAAAGCAAGCTGAGTCTACTAACAACAGTAAATTCTAAATATTTGCATTCTTGTAATCCTGTCGCTATGCTAGCTAGTAAACAAAACATGAAAAAATGATTGTGGGGTAGAACAATTGAAAATAACCATTAGAAGACGTCACATCGGCCAAATACCTTTACTTGAAGTTGTCCCTGTAAGAGACCGCAATGTACCTCTCCCATTGATTGTTTATTACCATGGTTGGCAGTCAAATAAGGAATTAAACTTAACGCAAGGGCGTAAATTAGCACAAGTCGGTTTTCGGGTGATATTACCAGATGCCATGAACCATGGTAGCCGTAAACAACCAGTATCCGCTATTTCGTCTTTAACTTTTTGGCAAAGTATCCAAAGTAACTTATTTGAATTTGGGGCTATTGTCCAACACTTTAAGCGGCTGAATTTAATTCTAGATGATCGTATCGGCGTTGGGGGAACTTCTATGGGTGGTTTTACTTCATCCGCTTTATTGACCCACCACCCAGAAATCAAAGTAGCGTCATGTATGATGGGGTCGCCGACACCCGTTCAATATCGAGACCAATTAATTGCTTATGCTCGTCAATTCTCTAACCATTTTGTCCCTGAAGATTTAATCGATTTAACCGCTTGGGTTGACCGGTATGATCTCTCTAGCCAAATAGATACAATAGCAGGTAGACCTTTCTTTATCTGGCATGGTGAGCGTGATTGGCGTGTACCTTATGACCAAACTGCAGCGTTTGTGAAAGAACATGCGGATTTAGATAATATTATTTTTATCCACGAAGATGAGGACCATTTGGTTAAAACAGAAACTATGGATATGATGACAGCTTTCTTTTTAGATCACCTTTAATAAACTAATATCAAAAAAGGCAACCTTCTTAGCTAATGTTCGCTAAGAGGGTTGCCCTTTTTTAAATTATGCTAGATTTCATTATTCAGCTTTTAAAGCTGCTTTTGTGATGTAGTTATATGGTTGATTGAAGTGTGGTAAGAAGAACAAGTCTAATAATGCTAATTTATCAATTGTCAATTGTTCTTGTACTGCTAATGAGAACATGTGGATACCCATTGATACGTCATAATGAGATACCATTTGTGCACCTACAATACGACGAGATTCTTCTTCGTATACGATACGTAATTTCACTTCTGCGTTTTCATCTGCTGGCATGAAACCTGGTAATTGTGTATCTTCGATGTCTGTGTATTTCACTTTCAAGCCGTTTTTCTCTGCTGCACGTACTGATAAACCAGTAGATACTAATTTCAAGCCGAAGATTTCGATACCATTTGAACCTTGGATACCAGCACCTTCTACATGGTTACCTAAAATATTTTGACCTGCAACGATACCTGAACGAACAGCATTTGATGCTAGTGCAATATAAGCTGTGTCATTTACAGCGTTTGAGTAGTTTGTTGCACAGTCACCTACTGCGTACACAGCATCATCACTTGTTTTGAAAGTACGGTCAACTAAGTAAGCACCATTCACAAATGTTTCTAAGTGGTCAGCACCTAATCCAGCGTTTGGACGGAAACCAATACAGTTGATGATAACATCTGCTTTATATTCGCCTTTTGTTGTTTTAAGTCCTGTAACTTTACCGTTTTCGCCTAAGTATTCTTCAGCTAGTTCACCAAAGTGAGTGTGAATACCGTTAGCACGTAAGTTTTCATCCATAGCTACTGCAAAGTCCTCATCATAGTAGTTCATTAATGAATGTGCTTCAGCGTCAAAAATGTGTACTTCTTTACCACGGCGAGCTGCTGCTTCTGCAATCTCAACACCGATGTAACCAGCACCGATCACACATACAACATTTGCATCATCTGCTGCTAAGGCTTTATCAACAGCTTGACCTTCTTGGAATAATTTTAGGAAGTGTAATCCATCTAAGTCATGACCTGGTAATTTAGGTGCGATTGGAAGAGATCCAGTCGCTAAAACTAATTTATCATAGTTTTCTTCTAATTTTTCTCCTGATTTAGTTTCTGCGTAAACCACTTTGTTTTCAAAGTCGATTTCTTTTACTTCTGTTTCTAAAGATATTTTTGCACCTTTAGCTTCGAAATCTGCAGCATTTGTGTAGAATAAACCTTCATAACCATCAATTTGACGACCTACCCATAATGCAGTCCCACAACCTAAGTACGATAAGTTAGAGTTACGGTCTAATAATGTAACTTCTACGTCTTGATCTGAATCTAATAAGGTGTTTGCTGCTGAAATACCTGCATGGTTAGTTCCTACTACTACAACTTTCATGAAACATTTCCTCCTTGGGGCATATATTTATTGCTCATTTATTTACAAGGTGAGAATAACACCATTTTTTAGGGATGACAAACCAAAGTTGTATAATATCTAAAAGCTCACAAAGTCTATATCAAGCATTTTTAAACGATAGTTTGTGAAAAACTTATTATACATCTTCAAAAGCGATTGTTTTATTGCATTTTTTGTTATTTATCTATAAATTCTTTCCTTTAATCCAAATTCGTTATTTCACAAATTCGGATTCTTAAGTACATTTTTTGTATTAAATGTGTTTTTGCTTGTTGGTAAAAGAAAAAAGCACTCACAAATATTGAGCGCTTTTTCCCTATATATCAACATTTTCACCTTTTTCACTTGTGAATTTTCTATATGTGAAAAAGTTTGTGCATTTTTATACGATGTTATATTTTATCAATTTCTTTATTCGTTAATGTTTGATGACGTAAACTCTCTAAAAATTGTACTTTTTGTTCACTATCCTGATCTCTTGTCCGTTGAATCATACGTTCACGGTAAGCTACATCAATCTTGATAATTTTATAAATAGAAGCTAAGAACGGCACCCCAATCAGCATACCTGGAATCCCCATTAAGCCGCCACCAACAGTCACGGCAAATAAAACCCACATACTTGGTAAACCTATTGAATCTCCTACAACACGTGGATAGATTAAGTCCCCTTCTAATTGTTGAACAAGGAGGACAAAAATAAGATAAACTACTGCATAAGTCGGGTTTAAAGCTAGGAGAATCACTACCCCTACTGCACCAGATAAGAAGGCGCCAATAATTGGAATCAATGCCATTACACCTTGAAGGACTCCCAACATTGCTGCGTAGGGCACCTGCAGAATAAATAGTCCCGCTGTGACTAAAGCACCTAAGATGATCGCTTCAATTACCATACCTGAAATAAAACTAGAAAATGTTTCATTCGCAACTCGTGCCACATTTTTAATTAATTGATTCATATCATCGCGGACATAAACCGCTAGCAACCGATCCATTTGTTTGGCTAACTTTTCCTTTGAAAAAAGAATATAAATCGCAAACATAATACCTAAGAAGATATTCGTTACAGCACCGACTGAAGTAGTTAATACCGAAATAGATGTCGACGCTAGGCCTGAAGCTAGGTTGTTAATGCCATTTGCTACATTAGAAAAGATACTGCCCCAATCGATATCCGCTTGGTTTGCTAACTGATTCACTAAAGGAACTAAAGCTTTTTGACTGTTAAACCAATCTGTTAGATTATCAACAGCTTCAGGCACCACATCAATCAGGGTCATCACTGCTGAAGCCAATTGTGGTACCACAACGACAACTGTCGCTGCGATCACTAAGCAGACGACTAAGATAGCTAACATCATTGCAACTGGTCGTCTAGAGCCTTTCAAATACTTATTTTTTGCGTTTGGGTATAAATATTTTTCAATCCAAGTCATCAATAAATTTAAGACAAAGGCAATCATTCCACCTAAAATTAAGGGAAAAATCACTGACCAAATCATCGTGACAGTCTGTACAAGATAGGACCAATTGATGACAGCTAATATCAATACTGCAATCAAGACCAACCATTGTACGCCTTGTTTTGTTGGGGCAGTTATTTTTTTCAATTCAATTCAACTCTTTCTCTTTTTAATATTTATGAATTATTTATATTTTAGCATATTAGGCTAAAATTAAGTGAGTTAGAATTGTTGAATCAACCGGACCAAAATACGGTGTTAAGTCAATATCTTTTAAAGCGTTCATAACTGCGTCTTCCTTTAATGCACAGCCTATGAGTAGGTTTTCAATATCTTGGACATCTTTCTTTCCAAAAAAATCTCCATAAATACGACATTTTTGAATATGGCCTTTTGAAACTTCTAAGGTTACTTCAATTGTACCAACACCTGGAACGCGTACATCATTATTGATGGCATAATTAGGATTATTACCAAAATTCCAGGACCAATTCTTATATTTGTCTGCTACCATCTGGTCAATGATTGCCCAATCTTCATTATTAAGCATGTATCGCTTGGCCTGTTTCATATCATCAATCCCTAGTAATTCTGCAGCCATAAGATCTTTGAAAGCAAAATTAGATAGGCCTTGATATTCAGGAGCGAGATGACTTCTAATATCTGTAACTCGAGCGCGAACGGATTGAATCCCTTTTGAAATGATTTTCTTTTCATTAGGATTGAGTGCTTTGACCATAGCATCATAGTCGACATCAAGCATTAAGGAAAAGCCACCATATACTAAATTATTCTTCATGGTCATAGCTGCACCAGATATCTTTTTCCCAGCAATCTCTAGGTCATTACGACCGCTTTGACTCAGATCTTTTACCCCAAATTTTTTAAGGGCATCAATAGTTGGTTGATACAACTTAGCATAGTTACCATATATATCCATATCACCACGATATACGAAACAGAAATTGACGTGCCCTGCATCCTGATAAAGGGTTCCACCACCGGTATCACGACGGACTAATAGAATATCATGTGCCTTCACATATTCCGTGTTAACTTCTACCAAGGAATTTTGGAAACGCCCCACTTGGACAGTTGGCCCTACAATATAAGGTAATAAAATCGGCTCAGTAATTTCAAGATGCTCTTGCACATAGACTTGGACCGCTAAGGCATAAGCACCATCCATCATATATTCACCGTTTCGAATAGGTTCGATAACAATCATTCAGCTAACGCCTCCTGCATTAAAGCATTTGCACCAATAATTGTTTCTTGAATATCCCCATCAAAACGATATGTTTGTTGTTTTAAGTGAGCAGGAATACGGTATAATTTCTTATTCATCGGTACATACATGGCTTTAGGGTTTTTAGCCGTCAGCTCCTGGAAAGATGTCTTAATAAATTGTGGGGTAGTATAGCCAACCCCAATATCTAAAAAGAGTATGGCTTGTCCCTCGTATTCATCCAAGAAGGCATCATAACGAGCTTTTTGCGCAAAGAAATCTGGACTTTCCACCATCCCTTTACCCGCCTTTCGTTTATTTACTTCCATCACAGCGCCACATTTTGGACAATGAGGAATTAAATCATAAGGAATCTCCATATTTTCTTGCCTTGTTATCATTTCTCTAATTAAATCATCATCCCGGTAGGTTTCTTGATGGCACATTTGACTGCATTGCATCAAGATATACTCTCCTTGAATATGGAAAACTTTATCCATATCATATTCAGCAACCGCAAAGGCATTATCGGCGTTGGTCGTTATAATATGATATGGTTTATTGGCTAATAATTCTTTCAACGCAATGTAAGATGCCCCAACTGGTTGATCTAGATAATTTAAGGCGATAAAACGCGATTCAAAAGCCCAGTATTCTTGCGTTGAGGGAAAATCGAATAAACTAGCTTGTAACATGTCGAAGAAACCATATTTCTCAATAAAGTCAGGGAAATTATTTTCGAACCGTGGGCCCACATAGGTAAAGCCATCTGCAGCTGACATGCCAGCCCCAATACCGATAACGATAGCATCTGCCTCAGTTATTGCTTCTTTTAACATACTTGCTTGATTTTCTGTTGGGTCCTTAAAGGATTGCCACATACCTATACTTCTTCCTTTCCTATAAAAAGAGTAGGCAGCTAGTCTTTAGCCTACCTACTCTAAAATGCCTTATTTAATGGATTAACACTTTTCGATATAAAGCCAAATCTTCATCCGAGAAGACATTAAAGACAACTTGTAATACACTACCTGTGTCCTTTAAATAGTTTTGAACTGTTTGGATGGCAATATCTCTAGCTAATATCTTTGGAAAATGAAACTCACCAGTTGAAATACTACAAAAAGCAATAGTCGAAAGCCCTCTAGCATCCGCTTCTACCAAGCAATTTTTATAGCAGGCTGCCAATAAATCTTGATTCATTTTGGACACAGACTCCTTATAAATCACCGGACCCACCGTATGAAAAATGAATTTTGCTGGCAAATTGTAACCTTCTGTCACTACTACTTTACCTACTGGTAATTTACGTCCATTGAGTACTTTGGCCATATCTGTTCTTACTTGGGCACCCGCCATTGTATGAATTGTATTATCTATACAATGATGGTTTGGAATGAAGCAACCTAGTCCATCCTTATTCGCCGCATTCACAATAGCATCTACCTTCAAGTGGGTGATATCCCCTTGCCAAAGAAAAATATCTTGGTCTAAATGACTTTTTTGCCATTGATTTAAGTTGGCAGCGTGCGCTAACTTGGATTGCAGTAGCGATTCTTCTGCCAATAGGTATTCTGTGCTTGGTTGGTAGGGTTCGCGCACATTGACTAAGCCTCTAAAAACCGCCCAACGACTGTGATCATCAGGGATAGCTGATAAGTCTAGACTGTTATCAGCTTGGACGATGCCTGCCCTTTTCAAATCATCTCGATAGGCTTTTTGATGATTGGTTAAAGTGGTTTGCTGTTCCCATAGGTATTGGATGAGTGGGTTGTGCTTTCTTTCCATATGTTAGGCTTCTGGTAGTTTGTCGTAAGCGGCTTGGTCTACGTTGGTCATTTTGTAAACCCAGCTTTCGTCGGCTTTTTCTGAGTTTAATTGTTCTGGTGTATCTTCAGTTGCCTTATTGATGGCTGTAATTGTTCCAGCTAGTGGTGCTTGCAATTCTAGGACTGTTTTAGATGCTTCTAAGTTTAAGATGGCTTGATTTTCTTCGATTTGGTCGCCTTCTTTGGTAATAAATTCTACGTAACCAACTGTACCGATATCATCTTGCAATTCTGGTGTCATGATAAATGTGAATTCATCCCCGTTTTGTTCTACCCATAAATAATTTGCTAATTTGCGCATGTTGTTTCCTCCTCAAATATTGATCATTCTCTTGTATTTTGCTTATTTACGTTTTTAATGTAGCATGTTTTGACTGACTTGGCTAATATTTCATTTGTTGTGATGCTACGATAAAATATAGCTAAGATTATGCACCTATTCTATCGTCTAAGACGATAGATTAAATGCTTTGGCAATCAGTGCTAAGTTTTCTTCCCGGCGCTCGATTCCTGGTACAGTTGGTATGACCATAAATTCATCAGCAGCTGTCAGTTGAATAATTTGCTGGATTTGATCTTTGACTTGTTGAATATCTCCGATAATCAGCTTTTTACGATTACGGGCCATTTTTACCTGGTCGGCTTCCGTAAATTGATAATTGGCAGCTTCTTCAATTGTTGGTAGGTGGTCAAATTCGCTGTAGTCTTTTTTACCAAGAATCCATAGCTCAAAAGCTCGCTGAAGTGGCTGAATATCAACCCCCTCTGGTACAACAGCAATGAATGCTGAAACCATAAATTGCGGTTTGGACAAAGTGGCTGAAGGTTGGAAGTTGTCCCGATAGATTTTCGCAATCCGTTCAGCTGCTTCGATAGCATCTTCATCCTGGTTAAATAATAAACTATAGACGTAGCCAATACCTAAGCGGGCGGCCTTATAAGCAGATGCCTCACTGGCTGAGAGGGTCCACATTGTTGGTGGGGTATCTGGTCTTGGATAGACTTTGAGATCGCCATAGTGATTAGGTGCTTGGCTAACAAAATCCCTTACTTCCCCCATAGCTTCTTCATTATCTTTATAGCCTTTAAGATTGCTGTCTAAAGCATCTCGAACCGCTTGTCGGCCTGGATTATTACCCATCCCCAAATCTACACGACCAGGATATAAATGGGCAATCGTATTAAACACCTCTGCCACTTTAAATGGGGCATAATGCGGTAGCATCACCCCGCCTGATCCGAATTTAAGCCTCTTCGTCTGACTTAATAGATAAGTCATCATGATTTCAGGGGCTGCTGATGGATAGGCTGCTAAACTATGGTGTTCGGCAAGCCAAAACCGATGATAACCCAATTCTTCTGCCCTTTTAGCTAAATATAAGGTATCATTGTAAGCGTCTGTATCACTTTTTCCTAGGTCACGCGCGACGAAATCAAGGATATTAAATTTCACTGTATCCGCCATAATTCTGTACTCCTTTATTTTCACACACTGTTATACTACAAGTATATCACTCTATCCAAAAATAACATTACTAGCCTTTTCAACTATTATCATGATATCATATAAACTGTTCAAATGTTTGACTAAAATATTTTTTGTATGCGCATACAACGTATGCATTTTCTCAAACATTTACTTCGTATACATCTATAGAAAGGAAATCACATGATGACGCAAGATTATAAGACATTATTAGAACCTGTTACCCTACCCAACGGTCAAGTCCTTGAAAACCGTTTTGTATTATCCCCAATCGTTACCAACTCTTCTACTCAAGAGGGTTTTATTACGCAAGAAGACCTTGATTACGCTAGTCGGCGAGCTAAATCTGCCCCTATCCAAGTGACAGGTGCCGCTTACATTGAACCTTATGGTCAATTATTTGAATATGGTTTCTCAGTTGACGATGACCGTGCTATTCCTGGTTTAAGCAAAATGGCTGATGCGATGCAAGCTGAAGGTGCTAAAGCTATTTTGCAACTAACCCATGCTGGTCGATTTGCCAATCAAGCAATTCTTGATTATTACACCGTTTACGGCCCAAGTCCGCAATCCTTACATACACCAATCGACCACCAAGTGCTTGAAATGTCCCCACGAAAAATTAAACAAGTGATCCGTCAATACGGTGATGCAACCCGTCGTGCAATTAAAGCAGGTTTTGCTGGGGTGGAAATTTCAGCGGCTCAACGTTTATTGATGCAGACTTTCTTCTCTCCTTATTCAAACCAACGGACAGATGAATATGGTCCACAAAGTTTAGAGAACCGGGCCCGCTTTGGACTTGAAGTCTTTAAAGAAGTACAAAAAGTGATCAATGAAGAAACGCCAAGTGATTTTATCCTTGGTTTTAGAGGCACCCCTGAAGAAACGCGCGGCAAAGAAATCGGCTATACCGTTGAAGAATTTAACCAATGGGTGGACTGGATCCTTGAAGTGGCAGATTTAGATTACCTCGCTATTGCCTCTTGGGGTCAAAACATTTTCCAACATACTGTACGCGCTGAAGGTCGATACTATGGTCAACCAGTCAATAAAATCGTTCATGACCATTTAAATGGCCGCGTTGTCATGATGGCAACTGGTGGGATCAATTCACCTGACAAAGCCATGGAAGCTATCCAATATGCAGATATGGTTGGGATGTCATCGCCTTTTATTACAGAGCCGGATTTTGTCAATAAATTAGCAGCCGGAAAAGCAGATGAAATTGACTTACAATTAACCAACAAAGATATTGATGACCTTGCTATACCAAAAGCAGCCTTCAAAGACATCGTCCGTATGATGGATTACGGCAAAGGCTTACCACAAGAAGCCCGCGACAAATTACGTGAACACGAAAAAAATTATGATTCAAAATAAACACTTAAACATCTAAAAATCTAAACATTTAAATACCTATAGATATGCCTTCGGTTTTAGCTTTCTCTATCATTGCCTTAGTTGCTGGAACGACATATGTTGCGTCTAAACACGCTGTGTCTGCTATGACGAAATCAACTGCCTTCATGTATACCAACAACAAAATTCGTGTTAACGGTATCGCCCCAGGTGCCATCGCTACAAGTATTGCCTCAACGATGACCGACTCAAGTGACTTTGCGAACGCTCGGATTGGTGCCGTCAGCGCCATAAACCCAGGTGTTATCAACCTGAAGATATTGCCAATGCCGCAGTATTCTTAGCATCAGATGACGCAATTTTATCAACGGTGATATTATCACTGTAGATGGTGGCTTCACGGCACCATTCTAAAATAAATAAATATCCCAAAAAAAAGCTGGTCCTCATTTTTCTGAGGGTCAGCTTTTTTTGTTTTCATATTCTTATTTATCGATCATCACGCAATAGTCGATTATGGGTTTGGTCGATTAAGACAGCGCCAAGCGGTGCGGTGACTAAGATGGCAACGACTGAGATGGTTAAAATGATTTGACCACTCGGCAAGCCCATCGTTAAGGGCACCGCCCCTATGGCTGCTTGTACTGTGGCTTTTGGAATGTAGGCAAAAATGGTGAATGCTTTTTCCTCTTTGTTTAATTGAGTGCCTAAAACAGATAAAAGTACACCAAGTCCTCTAAATACCAACAACAAGACAATTAACACTACTGCAATGATGCCTGAATCTTTCACGGATTCGATGGACATGCTGGCACCAACTAACACGAACAGGATAATTTCAAAGACTTGCCATAAGTTATTAAACCCTACTTGAACAGATTTGGCTTGAACTGGATTGACGCGAAGCATCATAAAGCCCATCGCCATCACAGCAAGTAAGGCGGAGAAGCCGATTGGTCCTGTCATGGCTTTTTCAATTCCATCAAATAACATAGCCATCCCAAAGGTTAAGATGACTGGGTATCCACCTGATAATTGATATTTTTCAATGGCTAGTGACAGTAGCCAACCTACCAATAATCCCCCAGCGATGCCTAATATGATAGAAGTTGGCATAGATAGCATGCTTAACCAATGGAATTCACCAGTTTGAGCAAGGGCTGTTAAGGCAGTGAATATGATGATGACGAAGATATCATCCATAGAAGAGCCCGCTAGAATCATTTGCGGTACCCCTTTTTTCTTACCGTATCCCTTACCCATTAAATCTAACATGCGGGCAACGACGACGGCTGGTGATGTGGCCGCGATAATAGTCCCTAAGATAGCGGCAGATAAGTATGACATCCCAAAGAATATTGGTGCCAAAATGATAGTCCCGATGATTTCTAGGGTGGCTGGTAGGAAGCTCATCAAGATGGCTGGGCGCCCTACTTTCTTCAAGTCCTGCAAATCGATATTTAAACCCGCTCTAAGTAAGATGATCATCAAGGCAATCCGTCTTAAATCACTGGATATATCCAATGTACTTTGGTCAATTAGATTAAAAAATGACGGTCCCATGATTAAGCCAGCGATGATGTAGCCGATTAAACTAGGTAAATTCATCGCACTCAACAAGCGCCCCAATAAATACCCCACAATAATGATAAAACCTAACGATAGTAACATAATTTCCTCCTTTTGCAGGCAAAAAAAGCTGATACGCCTGCAGTTTTACTTGCAGAAGTCATCAGCTTTTCAGCGGTTCGGTATGGGATGGCCTAAAATCACCATCTACTTGACCAGGGAGAACCTCATTCCCTCTTTTTATGCTTCCTAAGCATACGCCATTTTTCTGAAAAATACAAGGTATTAAATACACATACTCTTATTATTATAGCAGGTCATCGGCCTTCACATACCTATCATAGTTTTAAAAGCAGTGGGCCCAGAATTAGCCAAGGTCTAATTCTTTGTCTGGCAATTCATTCTGTAAGGGCTAATGCGCCTAATAGAATGATATGGGTCAGTAGTCAGCCTCTCTTCCCTGCTAAGGCATGCTAGGACGTTTCAGTCTCTTACTCATATATAAAGGACTACTCTCCATAATAACAATTACAAAAACAGTGAGATCATAATATATACAAAACTTTATCAACCAGACATTTTCGCTTGTTATTAAAGAATTTGAGGTGTATTTTATTGCTATCTTTTTTACCTGGGTGTATAGTGTAGGTGAACCTAAAAATAAAACGACAGTATCCTTGAAAGGATGGAGAAAGATGGCTAAATTAGTATTTATCCGCCACGGACAAAGTGAATTAAATTTACAAAATGTGTTTACTGGATGGTTAGATCCGGCTTTAAGTCCTCTGGGGGTGGAGGAGGCTAAGGCCGCCGGTCTAGCGCTTAAAGAAGAAGGTTTAATTTTTGATGTTGTACACACTTCCCTACTAGCACGTGCGATTCAAACAACTTTTTATACGCTAGATAATTTAGACCAACTTTACTTACCAGTCCACAAACATTGGCGGTTAAACGAACGTCATTACGGTGCACTTCAAGGATTAAATAAGGCAGAAACGGCCGCTATTCACGGTGAAGACCAAGTGCATATCTGGCGCCGTTCTTATGATGTCCGCCCGCCTCAAGCGACTGCCAATACTTTTGACCGCCGCTACCAAGACCTTGATATCGACCATTTATTAGCTGGCGAAAGTTTAAAAGACACTTTAAACCGGACCATGCCTTATTGGGAAGACCATATTGCAGCTGATTTAAAAGAAGGCAAAAATGTCCTTGTTGTCGCTCATGGTAACAGTTTGCGGTCATTAACCAAATACTTGGAAAGTATTTCTGATGAAGATATTCCTGACTTAGAAATCGCCACCGGTGAACCCATTATTTATGACGTTGACGAAAACCTTCATATCTCAAACAAAAAAGTCTTAACGAAACATATCACCAAATAACATGTAATGACATGCAAATAAATAGCCCGGAAACCTGGAACGTTGTGTCCCTTGACTTCTGGGCTATTTTTCTTCTTTAAAATTTGCTTCTTTAAATTGTGTTTCATAAGCTTGCGTTAACTCAACCAATTCATCTGGCAATGGCCATTGTGGTGGTTGACCGTTCATGATTTGCACGAATACATTTAAGCAATTATGCCAACCGATAGCCGTTTGCACTACCCAGGCAAGGTCTGAAAATGTATGGTTAAAATGCAATCTAGCACCAGATTCCGTTTCAGAAATCTCCATGCGTATCACATCGCGGCCATCTTCGATAAACTCAAAACCATCTTCAAGTGAATACTTAGTAATCACCTCTTGGTAAAGATTCCCTTCGCCGTCATCAAATTTTATCAATCCGCCAACTTGGCCATCCATTTCCCCTGTTGCGAATGGATACCATTTTGAAAAAATGACCGGATCTGTCAAAGCGTTGAATACCACCTCTTTTGACTGGTAAAAGTCCCTTTCAAAGTATAGTGAATACGAACTTTCGTTTTCAATTAATTGCCCAAATAACATTGTGTTTCCTTTCCCTTACGCTAAATATAATAGCCTTTGGATATAATCTTCTTCATCTGCATCATGGCTTGAATTTGTGCTGAATTATGTTGTAATTCTCCAATATTTATCGGCACAATTTGCCATGATAAACCATATCTATCTTTTACACAACCACACTGCTCAGCTTTAGGACCAGCGGCATAATTTTTCCCAGTAATAATCTATTTCATCTGACTCTCGCAATTAAGGCTCAAAGATATCGCTTCATTAAAACGGAAATATGGCCCGCCATCCAAAGCAATATAAGGTTGGTTATTTAAAGTGAACTCTGCCGTAATAACTTAACCTGACATACCCTAAAAGTGTTCCTGTAAACTGGCATCTGGATAGTATTCAATGTGCTGAATTTCTGAATTCGGAATCAAATCTACATAGAAGCGAACCGCCTATCACAATCGCCGTCACTAAACCATAAACAAGGGGCAATCCACTTCACGATAGCTCCTCCTCATTGGGTGCTGGTTAGTCATACGTCACTAATACCTATATAGTTTACCACAAGAAATTGAAAATTCGAACGGGCTATCCCAATTAGGCCTATTCCCCACTGAAAAACGACCTACACCATCATCGACCTACCACCAATAACCCTTGTCGATGACTACAGGTACGCTTTAACTACATCGATGATTCCACCATGATCATTCACATTAGCTTCAACAGCAACCGTATCATCAATAGAACAAATAATGTTGCCGTCAGCCTTATGCTTTTCTTTCCTCGATTAAAAAAGTAGTATACCATTTATCCAAAAATACTTTACTTAATCCACATTTTACTTTTCATTGAAGTTATTACTCGGTTGTGGACTTACTAAGCAAAGGCTGGAACATACCTAGCATGCCTTCGCGGTGAACTCAGGGTGGCCTGGCGCATGTCAGTTTGTTAGGCGTTTATCCCTTACAGAATGTATAGTCAGCCAAACCATTAGACCTTGGCAGTTGGAGGCCCCACCGAATCTAAGGTAATGATAGGTATAGTGAAAGCCGAAGGATTTTAATCACTAGATAAAAAAAGATACAGCCTTTACACTGAATCCTTTAGAGTAAATCTACTTAGCTTGTTCTGCTTTTTTATCTTTTTTGTAGACGGCATCGACGATGACGGCGATGGCGTTGTCACCTGATACATTTGTTGCGGTACCAAATGAGTCTTGGGTGATGTATAAAGAAATGGCTAATTGGTTGAAGGCTTCTGTTAGACCAACCATTGGTAAGAAAGGTAAAGCTGACATGATGGCCCCGCCTGGTGCACCTGGTGCAGCGACCATAGCGATTCCTAATACCATGATGAAGCCAGCCATTGTACCAATTGAGATTGGCATTGAGTACATCATTAAGATGGCTGTCACACAAGTTATGATGGTAATCATTGAACCAGCTAGATGGATAGTGGCGCATAGTGGCACAACGAAGTTAGCGATTTGCTCAGAGACGCCATTTTTCCGGGCAATTTCAACGTTTGTTGGAATGGTTGCGGCAGATGATTGGGTACCTGCGGCTGTTAACCAACCTGGAATTTGATTCTTCATCATTTGAATTGGGTTCTTACCGGCGTAAGCACCAACCACGGCGAACATGAAGGTTAGGTATAGTAAATGTAAGAAGATGGCAGTGACTAATACCCGCCAAAAGACTGACATAACGGCAAATACTGAACCTGAATATGACATGTCTGCAAAGTTGAAGAAGATATAGAATGGCAGGAATGGAATCACGACTGTTTGTAAGGTTAAATCGATAACCTTACCGAAGTCGGTAAATACTGTCATCAAAGCTTCTCCCCGTCCTCTTGCTCGTAGCCAAGAAATCCCTAAGCCTAACATAAAGGCGAAGATAATGGCTGCGGTAACTGAAAACATGGGTTCTAGACCAATTGAGAATAAGGCGGTTGCCCCTTCGCCTGATTCTTGGATGGTATTTGCCAAGTCAGAGGTAATAAACATTGGGAATAAATTGCTGGCTACAGTATAGGCAAGGATACCGGCAACGATTGTTGACCCGTAGGAAATGGCTACAGTAATCCCTAAAAGTTTACCCGCACCTTCTGCCAGTTCAGCGATACCTGGAATAATCAGGCCGACGATCATCAATGGAATGATGAAGGACAGGAACTCAGAGAATAATCCGGATAATGTTTTTAATACTTGGAAGAAAATTTCTGGTAGAAAACCAAATTGGCCGACAATAATCCCTAATATAATTGCAATTACTAATTTCAAGGCTAGCGATATTTTAAACCCCTTCTTTGCCATATGAACAACTCCTCTAAATCATTTCTTTCTCAGAAAGAAAAAAGTCCCAAATCAACTTGGGGCTTAACTTATCTTTATGAGATTACTGCTTCTATTTTAACAGATTTTTAATGAAATAAACTAGGTAATTTCGACAAAATCGCATTCGCTTCTTGCCATTTCGGAAAATATGCATCCATTAATTGGTAAAAACGCTTGGTATGATTAGTTTCTATGAGGTGGACCAATTCATGAACGACAACTGCTTCTAAGCAAATCAAGGGTGCTATGACCAAATTTAAGCTAATCCAGATTCGTTTCTTTTGAATATTGCAGGTACCCCATCTGGTTTTCATTTGTTTCACCCGAAATTCATTTGCCCAAACATCCATATGGGCCATCATTTTGGGTCCCGTAATTGCTAATTGATCTTTTAATGCTTGCCGGTAAAAGGCTGTCATCAACTGCGCTCGTTCAGCTTGACCCATCCCGGGTTTAATCGTCAACAATAACATATCATCCTTAAGCTGACAGCTTGATGGTCCAGTTTGTTCAACCACCTTCAAGGGATAGCCCTGCCCCCATAAATAGTGGATTTCGCCAGTTTCATACCGCTTAATTTGATCTTGATAACGACGCTTGACTTCATCTTGCATTTGCTCAATTTTTGGGAGATGATTTTCTACAAAGGCTACAATAGCTGATTTGGTTGCATATTTTGGTGCTGAAATTCGAATACTGCCATGAGGGGGCAGGACCTTTAATGTTAAATTTTTATAATTCGCTTGCTTATTTACCTGGACGGGAAAACCCGCTATAGTCATATCAATTTTCATTCTGCCACTTCTTTCAGTCATTCAATAAATGTTTTTAAACGGTAAAGTAACGCGTCTTATTCACTCTCATTTATTTCAGTCACTAAATTATCATAATTTACTGTTGCATTCATAAAAGTTGCATTATTTGTTGCGAAATGTTGATGAAAATCAGTGACTGTTTGAATGGACACCTCTGCTTTATTAATTGTGTAATCAATAATATGCCCGCCAAAGGTCTTATCATCACTAATAAAGTGACAATGGAAACCTTGTTTAACTACCCCTTCAAATAAATACGGACCGTAAATACCAATACATGTTCCTTTAACATTCTCCTGTTTAAATTCTGGTTGTTTACGGCTAACTTCAACAAAACGTGGATAGGGTGTTTCAACACGTGGAATAACCCTTGTATGCATAAAGTCAAATGAACCTTCGATTCGAATAACAGAGAAAGTGGATAACGACTTTAATTGCCCTTTTAAATATTGATGCCATTCATTTAAAGTCCACAAATCATTCACCGTAAAAGTTCGATCTGGTGTAAAGTTAGTGACTGCAGCATACGGAACCGTTTCATGACCTTTTAAGACGACTAGTTCACCATTTCCTTTTGCTTGATATGCTTGACCATCAATTACAATCAATTCCCCATCTAAATGATCCATGGTACCAATACCATAGTTCCCTTCTTTTAATAAGTCAGCTATTGTCATTGACCCATCAAAAAAGCCTGCCATTAAATCGCCCAATGTTTGATGTTGAAATAATTTTGCCATTTCCGTCTCCCCATATCGCTTATTTATCGCCATAATTGTTTAAATATAGGCAATGGTTATCATGCTAATACTACCTGTTTCTTGCTCGTCAAGCAAGTTATGGCAATGAGGTTAGCTTGAAATTGACTGTCCTTTTCCCTATACTTATTGGACGAAGAAATACGAGAGGAGTGATTGGATGATCTCACATGAATTGCCATTGATGCCGATTGGTGAGGATGAGAAACGGTGGATGGCAGAGATTACGGGTGATGATGAAACTTTTGTATTGAAGCGAGATTTTCAACCGGAAATCCGTCCGGGCGTTTGGGAAATTTATGACGGCTGGTATCAAATTCATGGTCAATTCCCTGGTATTTCCCCCTTCGAAAAAGAGTATGTCCTTGTACAAAATGGTCAAATGACTCGTCACCTTGACTTTCGTTACATGATCAATGCCTTGCCACAAATTAAAGGTTATGAAGCACAGCGTAAGGAACGCTTGGCCTTTCAAATCACCAAAGTTTTGGATGAAATCTATGAAGCTGTACCGTATGACGGTGTATCTGATGCGATTTTGAGTCAGAAAGAAGATATGTCAATGGTAGAGACATCAAGTGAATTGGTTAAAGGTTTGACAAATCTTTTGAGACAAAAAGATGCGATTATCAAAAAATACCAAACATACTATGACCAGGCAGAAAATCTATGGTAGATAACAATAGCAAAGGCCGAGAACAATATATTCTCAGCCTTTTTTGTTTATTGCCATTTAGCAACCGCTGACGGTTGGTAGCTAGCCATTTTCTCCAATAATACTTCAGGATCTGTTTCCACCAATATCATATCACGGTATTGTTGGTGCATAAATCCATGTCCAATCATCGAATCGATAAAAGCTAGTAAGCCATCATAGTAGTTGTTCACGTTTAAAATCCCAATAGGTTTAGCGTGATAACCAATTTGTCCCCAAGTAATCACTTCAAATAACTCTTCCATCGTGCCTGGACCACCCGGTAAGGCGATAAAGCCATCCGAAAGGTCAATCATTTTGGCTTTTCGTTCATGCATCCCCCGAACAACAAATAATTTGGTTAAACCAGGATGTTGAATCTTATTGTCTACTAATTTTTGTGGGACTACACCCATTACGTCTCCGTTAAATGTCAAAGCCCCATTAGCTAAAGCGGCCATACAACCAACATTGGATCCGCCGTATACGAGTGTTCTCCCCGACTTGGCAATGAGTTCCCCAACTTTTCTAGCTGTTTCTTCATAAACTGGGTCATCACCCTTGGCAGACCCTAAATATACCGCAACACTTTCAAGTGCCATATACAACACCCTTTCTTTTTCAATATTTTAGACAAATCAAACCCATATGACAAGTCCTTGGAGCTGAGATATTTTTTGCCCCAGTCTTTTTTATTTGTCCTTTACATTTCCTAAAATTTAACCGTTTTCCTTTATATCTTTTATTATATTGGTGTATGATAGATATATATTATCTGTCATAGGGAGGAAGAAATATATTGAAAAAACTACCCATCTTATTGTTAACTGGTATGCTTCTAACAGCTTGTGCTGCTGACGACCAAGAAAATGATGAAGCGTCCCTAGCGCAAACAACTTCTAGCGAAGCTTCAGAAATTACTAGTCAACCTCATGACGCTAGCAGCGAAAGTAACCATCAGACTACAGAGACTACTGAAGCTGTAGCAAGTGATGAGGTCACGTACTATATTGATCCAGACAGCTCAAGTGTTGTGCCAATAACGGAAGACGCAAATTCAAATGTCGTCTTGGCAACGGTCGATGATGTGCCAAGGAAATTACCTGAAACACCAACTTCTTCAGTGAAAGAGGCCAAGGCCATGGCTGATCGCGGTATTTACGGCATCTTCTTCGTCAACGGCATGTATTTACAAGGTGAAGATGGCGAAGAAGGACGCCAAGCCCTAAAAGAAATCGCTGATATGGGGCATGTCATTGGTAACCATACGCTAACGCACTATAGCCTAGATGAAATTCCCGATGAAGAAACACTACGCAACGAAATTATCGGTAATCAAGATATCATTGAAGAGGTCATTGGATATCGTCCTCATTTCTTCCGTCCACCTCATGGCATTCAAACAGATGGCCTTGAAGCTATTTTGGAAGAAGAGAATATGATTAGCATGAACTGGTCTTACGGTTTTGATTGGGAAGAAACTTACTCAGACCCAAATGCTTTGGCAGATATCATGGTTAATACTGAACTCTTATCACCTGGCGCTAACTTACTCATGCATGACTTAACTTGGACAAGTGAAGCTATGCCTACTATTCTTGATGGCATTGAAGCTAAAGGTTACGAATTTGTCGATGCCCGAAAAATCGCCACTCGTGAACAAATGAATGACCTAAATATTGATTAGGCATGTCTTACATGAAAATATTAAAAAAGATAGTGCATGTCAAGCTCACATGCACTATCTTTTTTATGATACATATACGTACAAAGCAATTCAGCTATTCATCATGCGTTACTTTTTTCTTTAATAAGACGATGGTTTCTAAATGGGCAGTATGTGGGAATTGGTCAATTGGCTGTACTTCAACAACTTCATAGCCAAAATCTGGTAGCCAAACCAAATCGGCCGCTAAACTTTTGGGGCCACAAGATACGTAAACGATACGGTCTGTCCCAAAACGACCGATCGCACGCATAACTTTACCTCCGGCACCGTTACGTGGTGGATCTAATAATAGCAAATCAGGTTGGCCCCAAACGTCTGGTAAAACGCGTAAACCAGCTCTAGCATCTGACACCATAAAGTAAGTATTGTCTAGTCCATTATCTTCAGCATTTCTTTTAGCAGAATGAATTGAATTCTCCACGATTTCAATACCTACAAGTGATTGAGAGGCTGCTGCTAAAGGTAGTGAAAATGTTCCAATGCCACAGAATAAATCTAAGACTTTCATATCTGCTTTTACTTGAGCCATTTCAATTGCCGTTTCAACCATCTTATCTGCTTGAACAGGATTCACTTGGAAGAAAGTATCTGGCCAAATACGGAATTTAAATCCTTGTAATTCATCATTAATATAATCACGGCCATGAATTAAATAGACGTCGTTATCATATGACCTTTCAATGCCACCATTTTTCTTCAACCACTGGAAAGAAACAATACGGGGCTGCGCATTCAACAGACGTTGTGTAAGGTCTTCAATAGCTCGCATATAAGCATCCGGCGCTTCTAAAGCATAGATGACTACCATAATTTCTCCCGTCGCAAATGATTGGCGCATCAATAAATTACACAATAAACCTTCTTTAGAATCCTTATCTAATCCTGGTAATTGGTAATCTTTTTGCCACTGTGAGACAACTTTTTTAATCTCAATCATTTCCTCTGGGGCTAGAATAGAATCTTCTAAATCAATTACTTTACGGTAGTTTCCTTGTTGGTGCATCCCTAAACTACCATCCACACCAAAGGTTAGCTCCATCTTATTACGGTAGCGATAAGGATTATCCATTCCCATAATTGGTTTAACTAAATCCGTATCAAAACCAGCCTCAGCTAAGTAGCCTTTAATCAGATTTTCTTTGTAGTTAAGCTGGTCTTCATATTTCATAAATTGTAAAGGCGCACCAGCGGCCATTTCAGGCGTAATCGGCATATCTAGGTTCCGCAGCGGACTTGGTTCCAGTAACTCATCAAACGATACACTAGCTTTATGACGACCTTTAGCATTAGGAACAGTCACCCGAACTTTATCTCCTGGTACAACATTGTCAATAGATAATAATAAATGTTTTCCATGGGGCCCTTTTTCTGGGGGATGGATATAACGTGCAAAGCCCACCCCTTTATGGTCAAGACTTTCAACCGTCACATCAAGGATCTCAGTTGGATATAGATTCTTCTTCAATGATTCACACCTCTTCAAGCAATTGTCATGAAATTATAACAGGTTACATTAAAAAAGACTAGGTTTCCCCTAGTCAAATTTCTACTGCTAGCTGACAAATTTTTATTCACCACGGTAGCGTATTTTTAACCCATTTAAGAAGCTTCGTACATAACGATCGCCACAAGCTTTGTAATTACGGTGACCTTCTTTACGTAAAACAGCACCCAACTCACTTTTAGTTAAACGACCACCAGCATCTTCCATGATTTCATGTACCTCTTCGGTGGTTAGTGATAAAGCAATCTTCATCTTCTTCAATAATAAGTTGTTAGCATTTTCAGCAGTTAGCGCTAGTTTAGGTTCAGGCGCATCTTTTCGAACACCACGTTGGGAAGTAATCAGCCCATTTAGAAAGCGCTCAAAGTATTCATTATTCAATACTTCTTCATACTCACGCTCATATTCATTTTCGTTTTCATTCGTTCGTGTAACAGTGGTAAAAGCACGAACTTGATCAGCAGTCACACTTGCCCCACCCATATCGAAAATTTTTACAACATCTTCGTCTTTGATATCTAAAGCATAACGCAAGCGCGTTAGTCGGTCATTATTATTCATTTTATCTCAACCTCTCTTAATGGCCTATTATAGTAGTTTAACCATCACGATGGGCATCTGCTTCAGTGATTTCACGAATCACTTTACAAGGGTTTCCCACTGCAACCATATTTGCTGGAATATCCTTAGTAACAACCGATCCACCACCAATAACAGCCCCATCACCAATCGTCACACCTGGCATAACTTTTACGCCACCACCAAACCATACATTATTACCGACTGTAATTGGTTTAGCGTGTTCTAATCCCTTATTACGTCTGTCAACATCTAGCGGATGACCAGCAGTATAGAAACCGCAGTCTGGTGCGATAAAAACATTGTCTCCAAATATCACTTTGGCACCATCCAAAATTACTAAATTATGGTTAGCATAAAAATGGTCTCCAATTTCAATATTAAAGCCGTAATCACAAAAGAATGGCCCTGCAATTTCAAATTGCTTACCTATCTTACCTAATAATTGTCGAATAATATCTTGTCGTTTAGATATTTCTTTAGGTCGCGCATTGTTAAAGTCAAAACACAATTCCTTAGCATCCGCTCTTGCAGCAACGAGTTCTGGATCGTAATTCGCATCATAAATTTTGCCAGTTAGCATCTTTTCTTTCTCAGTTGTCATGAATGAAACTCCTTATGTCTTTAACCTATTTCTTAATGCTTAGTATAACAAAATCTATTGTTAACCAGAAATAACGTCCTTCCTCATTTACAAATCTGTCTAGATTGTGTAATACGCATCATGTACTGATCGCGCTAGACCATTTAAGTCTAAAGTCTAATAAAAAAAGCCGGGATCAATTCCCGACCTCTCAAGCTCATTTAATGATACTAAATTAATCCTTTTTTTGATAAAGTTTATCTACAATGATTGGTGCAAGTATACTAGTGATAATCGCTGCCATCAACACTTGCGCAGTAGCAGATGTTACATCGCCTGCTACCGCTGGTATAGCTGCACCAACAGTTGTTGGAACAGCTGTAGACATACCTGCGACTGTAGCGATAGATACCCCAGCTAACCCATCATATTTCAATATTTTCTTATCAATGAAGTACATTAGTGGCATAGATAAAACCATGAAAATAATTGTCACAATAATACCAGAAATACCTGATCGAATAGCTTCAAACATATCCATCCCTTGACCAAGTAACCAACCAAGTAGCATTAAGGCAGCTGGCATTACCGGACCGAATACTTTGCCAAATTCAGGATCCAAATTACCCAATATAATACCTATCACCAAAGGTAAGAAGATCGAGATGATGGGTGTCCACTCAATACCACCAAAACCACCTGAGATGTATGCTGATAACATAATCATTGGTAAGGCTGGCAAGGCTGGAATAACCGCAAATGGATAAATAGAAGCATCATCCTTATCACCATACATTTCAGTTAAAGCCAAGTGTACAGCTGGATTAATCGATAAAATAACCGCTAAGAAACCTAATCCAGAAATCCCCCAAACACCATCAAGACCGAATACTAGCAGAAAGATTGTCCCAAAAATGATGGAAATAAACATTTTTATTAAAACTAACGCGCCTTGATGTTTCATCAAATGCCCTAATTTTTTTAAGTCTACTGTTGTACCAGATGCAAATACCAATAAACCAACAATATAATTTGTCCCTGAATTAGAGAAAAAAGCCTCTGTTGGACCGCCTATATTAAATAAACTAGGGAAAAACGAATAAATCACCATAGACACAACCATTGGGACTATAAATGTCCCTGCTGGTATTCGACGCATAAATTTAATCAACCACATAAACTCCTTCTGTTTTTATTTTATAAATCAGTACATCAAAACTATCATACTATGCATAAATATTGAATACAAGGACCTTACTAGTATTCAATATTTTTTTTTAACATCTTGACGAAGAAAAAGAGACTGTAAAATCCAGTCTCAAAATCGATTGCTATTTATCTTAATCTAGTGATCTATTTCTGTATACTTATCATGAATTTTATTAACAATTAGTGGTGCAACAATCGATGTGATAATTGTAGCCATTAATACTTGCGCTGTAGCAGAAGTTACGTCTTTAGCAACTTCAGGTAAAGCCACTGCAACCACCGCTGGCACGGCTGTTGTTACACCTGCAACGGTTGATAAAGCGATCGCTGAATAGCCTTCATAATGTAATACTTTTTTCTCAAAGAAATAAGAAGTTGGCATTTCTAATATCATGAAGATGATTGTCACAATAATACCAGAAACCCCTGACTTAATTGCCTCAAACATATCCATATTTTGACCAAGCAGCCATCCTAATAGCATTAATGATGCTGGCATAACTGCACCAAATACTTTACCGAATTCTTTATCTAGGTTACCAAAAATAATCCCTACTACTAACGGTAAGAAAACGGAAATAACCGGCATCCAATCTACACCACCAAAACCGCCGTTGATATAAACACTCATAATGATTAAAGGTATTGCAGGAAGTGAAGGAATAACCGCAAATGGATAAATTGCAGCATCATCTTTATCCCCGTATGAATCAGTGATAGATAAGTTGATAGCTGGATTTGAAGACAACATCACAGAAACAAATCCTAAACCTGAAATCCCCCAGATACCATCTAAACCAAAGATATTTAAAAAGATAAATGAGAAAACTGTCGCAATCACGATTTTAAAAATGACTAAAGCTCCCTGGTGTTTCAGTAATTTACCTATTTTCTTCAAATCAACTGTTGTACCAGATGCAAATACAAGTAAACCAATAATATAATTCGTTCCTGAACTTGAGAAGAAAGCCTCGGTTGGACCACCAATTCTAAATAAATCAGGCATTATCGAGTAAATAATCATGGAAATAATCATTGGAATTAAAAAAGTACCCGCTGGCACTCTACGCATTAAGTTAATCATGTATAACACTCCTTCTTTCTTCACAATCATACGGCTGAAATTTTAATAATTCAAGCGAATTTCAAAGATTATAAAAATGCCATGTACTATTGCTTAAATCCTGAATGTAGCATTTTTAAATCAATTTTAATAAGCTGAAATGAATAAAACGCATATTTCGTCTTAGAAATACTTTGTGAATTTCTATCTTCAATTATGATCAAAGTTTTAATAATTTAAAAGTTAAAAAATAACCATCTAAAGTATATCACCTTAGATGGTTAACTAGCTACTATTTTAAATAGAGTAAGATTTGATATTGTTAGATTTTTCAATTTTTTCTTTTTAAATTTTACACGCTCACGGTTTGTTTCCTGTTGGCGTATATAAAAGTAATGACTATTGATACAAAATAAAAAGTAATTAAGGTCATGAATACAATATTTTGATGTAAGAAATCAAATGACAACATATGGATAAGGGTTGCAGAAGTGCTTACAATAAGAATCCCTTTTGTCCATTTATTAAAGGTCAATTGACTAGCTTGAGTCATTTTTCCGGTCATTTTTAAACGGATAAAACTAGCTATTGCATAAGCAATAAAACCAATTATAGCGACAAATCCTGTAATAGCAACAACTGATCCTGATAACAGATTATCGAAACCTGTGAATGCTATTGCAACGTGACTCACCATCGCTAAGATTCCGCCTATGATTGTAGTGGATGCCGCTTGTATATGTGAACCTTGGTCATTGTTCAAAATAATTTGCAGGGTACTCGCTAACATTAAAGCAAATACCATTAAACCCATGACCAGTTCCATTGAAATACTTGCTTTTCCAATTAAACTAGCAAGCAGTGTCAGAAAAATAACCATTCCTAGTATCGGATAAAATCTTTTTTTCATTTTTTCCTCCTAAAATAAATGACTAACTTGAAGGTGCTGCTGATTATAATACAAATGGGTCGTCCATAATACCTGTTAAGCTTGTTGGATCTTGAACGTTGGTATCACGGCCTTCTTCTGGTAAATCCTTCGCTGATGCTGGTTGTGCAGGTTCAGTTGGCACATTAAGGTCTTCAGCACCGCGGGCATTGGCTTCACGGTTGGCTTGATCTGAATCCCTTGGTGTTGGTGTTAAATCAACAGTATGGATATCAATACCTAAGGCTTCTGCTACACCTTCACCGTATTTAGGATCTGCTTGGTAGCAATTATTAATATGACGGTGCTTAATTTGTAGCGTAGCATCGCCCATCGCACGTGCGGTATTTTCAAATAAAACTAATTGTTGTTCTGGTGTCATTCGGTTAAATAAAATACCTGGTTGTGTGTAATAGTCATTATCGTCTCCGCGGAAATCATAATAATCTACATCTCCCGCATCCATTGGCGGTTCTGCCATATCTTTATGGTCTTTCCAGTTGCCATATGAATTGGGTTCAACATGGATTTGTCCCCCACCATTACCATCCATACGTCCTTGACCATCACGACTATAAGGATGGAAATCTTTTACACCACGCGGATAGTTCACTGGAATTTGATGATAGTTGACACCAATTCTATAACGCTGTGCATCCGGATATGAGAATAAACGTGCTTGTAACATCCGGTCTGGCGAAACACCAATACCAGGTACTAAGGCTGCAGGGTTAAATGAAGCTTGTTCAACGTCTTGGAAATAATTTTCCGGATTTTTATTTAATTCCATTTCCCCTACTTCAACAAATGGGAAATCTTCTTTTGGCCATACCTTTGTTAAGTCAAACGGATTAAAATCTACTTGTTTCGCTTCTTCTTCAGTCATAATTTGGAAATATAATGTCCATTTAGGATATTGTCCAAATTCAATCGCATCAAATAAGTCACGTTGGTGTGATTCTCTATCTTCCGCAATAACTTGAGCCGCTTCTTGGTCAGTAAGATTTTGAATACCTTGTTGAGAACGGAAGAAGAATTTCACCCATACACGTTGGTTATTGGCATTAATCAAACTATAGGCATGAGAAGAAAAGCCATGCATAAATCGATAAGAAGATGGAATACCACGGTCACTCATTGTAATTGTGACTTGATGTAGTGATTCTGGTAGTGATGTCCAGAAGTCCCAGTTGGTATTGGCACTACGCATATTGGTTTTAGGGTCACGTTTAATTGCACGGTTTAAATCAATAAAGTGTTTAGGATCACGCAAGAAAAATACTGGTGTATTATTTCCAACCATATCCCAGTTTCCTTCTTCTGTGTAGAATTTTAGCGCAAAACCACGGATATCACGCTCAGCATCCGCACCCCCACGTTCAGCAGCAACCTCAGAAAAACGCGCAAACATCTCTGTTTGTTTACCTACTTCAGAAAAAATCTTTGCTTTGGTATATTTAGTCACATCATTTGTCACTGTAAATGTACCAAAGGCACCAGAACCTTTCGCATGCATACGTCTTTCTGGTATGACTTCACGAGAAAAATTCGCTAGTTTTTCTTGTAGCCAAGTATCTTGTAATACGCTTGGTCCTCGTCGACCTGCTGTCATCGTATCATCATTATTGATCACCGGTGCCCCTTCATCAGTATGGAGTGCTGGGTTATCCGGCACAACTTGGTTACGACTTTCGCTATTTTTAACTAGTCCATTTTTATCCATTGGATTTTTCAAATCTAAAACCTCCTATTGATATTACTTAAAGGGTAACACCTACTAGAATGGTACTCAAAAATGTTGCTTATATAATAAATAATAAAAACATTTTATATTCTATACATTCTTCTATCGTCAGTACTTCCCCTCAATATCCGGGGGACAATAAGTAGTTTATTAAGAACAATTGTGTATTAAAAAAGCGCTCGTATGAACGCTTTTCCTAATCTTATTTATTTTCTTAACATATCATAACGACCTGTATGTAAGTGTCGGATGGTTTCGCCACCTGGTAGTGGTGGCAATCCTAATGCATCTTCTCTAGTAAAGGCTTCCTTCAATCCTTCTGTCCAAGAGATATATGCAATTTTTTTAATCTCTTCCGTTATTTTTTCACAAAATGCCTAATATTTTTTATTTTATAAAGACGATTTTTCTTTCATTTGAACGCTCTGAGTCAAATTGATAACCATCTTTACAAAATTCTTTAATAGCTGATAGCTCTTTAATTTGATTTTCCGCTAAGAATTCAAGCATTTTTCCTCGTCCTTTTTTCGAAATGGTTGCATGTTTTTTTAAACCATTTGTTTTTGTTGCATCATATTCATAGAATTCAACGTCAATCCAAGTGTAGCGGTCTTTATCTAACATTGTTGAGAATTCTTGACTCGCTAGATTTAAAATGGTCTCCCCTTTTTCAAAAAAATCATTAAAATCACTTCCCCACCATTGACGTAAGTTTTGACCCGCAACTTTTAAAGTGGTGTTGAAATCCAGTCTATAAGGTCGTATAGGTTCGAAAGCTTTCAAGGGTCCATATAAAGCAGATAAAATACGCAAGTGTTGGTCTAAATATTTCGCAATCGCGCCGTCACCTGTATCCACATCAATTTGGCGAAAGGCTAGACCATTGTATAGAGATAAGGCTGGGTATGCATCTCCCACATTTAAATGATGGATATAGTCTTTTACTTGTGACACTTGTTGATTGGAAATTTTGTAAATTGCTTTTATTTGCTCATCTGACAGCGTCTGTAAGGTTTGGATAATGGCTTTGGTGGTGCTTAAATACTTGGGTTGATCTACTGATACTTGATCTAGATTCATTTCTTTGGCTGGGGCAAAAATAATTTTCATGGTTCACTCGTCCTTACTTTTCAATCTATGTCACTAGTTTAGCTTATTCTTTAAAAAATAGCCAAGACACAACCATGTGTTTCATTTGCAAGCGCTATCTAAATCTCCTATGCTAGAAGTAATAAGTATTTAAAATCAGAAAGGATGTTTTTCATGGGAAAATTAGATGGTAAAGTCGCATTAATTTTTGGTGGTACATCAGGTATTGGCGAGGCAACTGCTACTTTGTACGCTAAAGAAGGCGCACAAGTTGCTATCGTTGGTCGTAACGAAGACAAGGCAAATAAGATTTTAGATACAATTGCTGAGTTTGGGCCAACAGGTCTTTTTGTAAAAGCCGACTTAAATGAAAGCCAATCCATTAAAGATGCTGTTCAAACCACTTTAGATCACTATGGTAGAATCGATATCCTTTATAATGGTGCAGGTATTTTGGATAATTACGATCCAATTCAAGACACGGATGAAGCACTTTTCGATGATGTCATCCGCTTAAATTTAAAAGCACCTTGGTTAGCTACAAAAACTGTCGTACCACATATGATTGAACGTGGTTCAGGTGTGATCATCAATATTGCTTCACAAGCTACCGGTATGGTTGGTGTTGGCGGAACACCTTATATGTCAAGTAAATATGGGTTAGTAGGGATGACGCGCCAATTAGCACATGAACTAGGACCTAAAGGCATTAAGGTAAATACACTATCACCTGGTTTTATTGATACTCCAATGACCGAAACTGTAACAGACAAACGTCTAGAAAAATCACCACTAGGACGACCAGGCCAACCAGATGAAATCGCAAAAACAGCCCTCTTCCTTGCCTCAGATGACTCTGACTATATCCAGGGCATTAACCTAATCCAAGACGGCGGTTGGACACTAGGCGGATACCCAGTAGAATAGAAAGGGTGTGAGTGTCGACGACAAGAAAGGAACCGTTGGAAGATGAAAGCAGTAGATGCGAGGTCAGCTACAACTTCATCTGAAACGCAATCCTTTCTGGAGACGCGAACCCAACTAAACAGGATGTGAGACAGGGCGTTTAGACAGGAGACTTCTAACGCATTTAAGCGAGTAAGCGCTAAAGACTAACTCGCTCATAAAGATGTAATAAAATACCAGTTAACTGAAAGATTTATTTCAGTTAACTGGTATTTTGATATTATTGTATTTCTTTAATCACTTTTGCAGGAATGCCACCTACAACCGTATTGGCTGGGACATCTTTTGTGACAACCGCACCTGCTGCAATAATCGCACCATCTCCGATTGTTGTACCGGCTAAAATAGTGGCATTAGACCCAATCCACACATGATGCCCAATTGTAATTTTTCCGGGAATCATTGAACCACGGTCATTGGGATTTTCTGCATGATTTAAGGTGGCCATCACCACATTATGACCAATTAAAGCCCCATCCCCGATTTCAATACCTCCTTGGTCTTGAAACTTACATCCGGCGTTGATAAATACATTTTTGCCAATATGAATATTTTTACCAAAGTCTGTATAAAACGGTGGAAACAGTGTAAAACTGTCATCAATTTTTTGACCGGTTAAATCTGACATGAGTTGCCGTAGCTTTGGTGGCTCATGATACTGATTATTGATTTGCATGGTTATCTTTAAAGCTTCCTGACTCATCTGGTGCATCACTTGATGGGCTGGAGAATCCGCTTCAATGCGGTTGCCCTTCTTCACTTCTGCTAAATAAGTTTCTAAATCCATGACGGTTCGCTCCTATATCTACTTCTTCATTGCTTATTTACCAAATATCCCAAGGGTAAGTTGTTGGTAGTGGTGATTCTAAAGTAAGTATTGTCTTTTTAACCGGATGTTCTAAAGTAAGGCTTTGTGCCCACAAGGCAATCTGCTGACCGACTTGACTATATTGTTGACCATACTTTTGATCGCCCCAGATAGGTGTCCCCATGCCTGCCAACTGCACACGAATTTGGTGAGGACGACCAGTCTGTAATTGCACGCTAACTAGACTGAGACCATCCTTTGATGCAATGACAGTATAATCCAGAACAGCCTTTTTTGCCTCTTTGTGGTTCTTTGAAACAATAGATACAATATTCTTCTGGCGATTCTTATATAAATAATCGACCAACCGATTACTAGGTTGCTTAGGTTTACCATGAACTACTGCATAATAAGTTCGGCCCATCGCATTACGCCGTACTTGGTCAGATAATCTTGACGCTGCTTTTGAAGTCTTGGCGAATACTATCGCACCGCCAACTGGACGGTCTAAACGATGTACTAAGCCTAAGTAGACATTGCCTGGTTTTTGATAGCGATATTTAATATCCTCTTTCAGATAGGTTAATAAATCCTTATCTCCACTATTGTCTCCTTGAACGGGTATATTTACTGGTTTTTGAACCACCAATAAATGATTATCTTCATATAGTATTGGTACATCCATTGGCTCTACTCCTTTTTGAACATAATGGTCCTACCATAGCATATCTGACCAACTTCTTCTAATTTAAATAGGTTTTTCATGCATAAAAAATTGGATCATTTGATACATTTAAAAATGGTAAGAGCTCATATTGATAGTGTTTAGATTGACGCATACCAAGTACAAATTTCTTCATCAACCGTTAGCCATCAACAAGCATCTTTTAGCTAGCATCAAACTTACTAGGTATTTCAATCACTATTATAGCATGTGGTTCTGAATGAGTACCGTTTTTGACGCTAGATGACATTTTTCTTAACACGGTTAAATGTTTAAATAGATGATGAATAATCAATTATATTTCATCATTTAGTTTCAATTTCGGCTGGTCATTGTTTTTCATATGTGAATAAAAATGATAGCGTTTTATCTACCTTTCTTTATTTCTCATCAAATGATAAGATAAATATTGGATTAAAATCATACATGTTATCTAATAAAAATTTCATTTATAGAGAAGTTTTTAATTTAATATGGTCAGGGAGGAAATTTATATGAAAAAACAATATGCATTTTATGCTGTGACGGCTGCATTAGTTGTTGCTATTTCTTTATTAATCATTATTCCTGTTCCTGCATCGAATGGATTCTTCACATTTGCTGATGTAGGCATCGTCACAGCTTCTTTGATTTTTGGGCCAATAGGTGGCTTAGTCGTCGGGGCTATGAGTGGTGGTTTAATTGACCTACTCTCAGGCTATGCACAGTGGATTATCTTCTCAGCACTTATCCACGGAGCGCAGGGATATATTGCTGGTTTAGCTAAAGAAAAAGGCCGTAAAGAAAAAGTATTATACTTAGTTTTATCCGCAGTTGTGATGATTGTCGGTTATGCGATTGCTAGCTGGATTTTATATGGAACGGCTGCTGCAGCGATTGCTGGCTTGTTCACTAACATTCTACAATCTGGTGTAGGGGTCTTGATCGCTATTCCAATCAGTATCAGGTTAAAACCAGTTATTGAACGCTACTTATAGGTTGAATATGTAGTTAAAAAGGAAAAAATCAAAAACTATACCCAAATCTTGCGAAACGCAACACTTATCGCCTCCGAGCGATCAAGGTATGAAGGGGAATAATATGAAAAAATAGTCTAAGCAATTTATTTTAAACTGCTTGGACTATTTATACTTATACGCCAGATTCAAATGTACGTTTTATTTTCCGTATCATTAGACCCTTTCAGGTATGAATAATCGTTGCTCATTATCTTCTGTTACAATATATAGCAACTCTTGATCTTGATTAGGCAAAGAGATGACTTCATTTATCATTTCATCGATATCTCTATTACGAGATAAAGCTTCAGTAGTAGTCAATAATTTCTGATTTATATCGGTTAGTCTTTCTACAACTTTGGCCACTTCTCGCTTAGGCAAACCTGTTACGACGGACTTAAGCCCCTTACTTGACGCCTCACCAATATTTTTTGAAAACTGTCCAACAGACCCAGAAACCTTCTCGACTTGTCCAGATAATTTTAATCCCTTCTTCTTAGCTTTGTCTTCATTCTTATCCTTTTTCAAAAACGGTAAGTTGCTAGACTTTTCGCTAAAACTTTCCAGCAATTTCTCAGATCCCTCTAGTCGATTCGTTTTATGGGCCAACTCTTCATTTTTTTGTTGAACGATGACATCATAGATCTCTTGTAGTTTCGTTTCATAATTTAAATAGAAACTATCCGCAAATTTTTCTTTAAGTTCTTCAGCTCGCGCTTTAATTAATTCATTTGAATTACCCAATTTTATTCGAACACTAATCTCTATTAAATCAGCATATAAGGATAATTTATCTGTTTCAAAGGCATATTTTATTGCATAGTTAATATCACTTATCAATTTGTCTTCTGTTTTTTGATTATTCTTCTGCTGTAGCTCTTGTTCATATCGTTTCAATCTTTGCTGGAACTGTTCATAGATACTCGTAATTTCAATTTTAAGATGTCTGATTTGAACGATATCCGCTTGATCTACCATTTTACGCTTAGCAATTTCTAGTAAACCTTTACTTGCAGATATTATCTTGCCTATAATTTCATCTTCATGCATATTAAAAAGCACGTCTAATTTTTCATCAATAGCAGAAATTTGACTATTAATTTTATCAAGATAATAGGTACTTGAAGCAAAAGCCATGACTTGCATACCGATTCCTAAAACCATTGCAGGGTTAATAGAGTTTGGCATATTTATTTCAGAAAAGCCAGAATGACCAATTAAATGATTTTCGCTGTCTCTCACCATAGTCGTGAAGGTATTATCAACTTTAAAATGAGATAATTTTTCAGGACTTACTGTAGCTGTATATAAGCCATTTGGATAAGCTTCTAAGATTTGTTCAAATGCCATACTGTTGGTCTTAAAAAATACTCCAGCATCTACTAAACTTCCCCCTATTAATGAAGTAGTACCTAAATTAACCTCTTTAAATTTTTTACCGAAACTGATTTTTTCCTCTGACGCTTTCTCAAATTGTAGCTCATTTCCTGAGGAATCAACCATAACAGTAACTTCATTATTCTTTGATGGTGTATTCTCCGTCATATCAATCGTCTCCCAAACTGTTTAATTAGATATATTATATTAAAAGTTACAGGGAGTACAATTAAATCCTACCTTTTTCAGTCAATTCATATCATGCGACTGCATTTCTCATCTATGTTATGATGAAATTAATCAAATTAATGGAGGTAAATAGAATGAGCCAAATACTTGTTGAAATTTGTTTACGTGTAAGAGATATTGATGCTACATTAGATTTTTATACGAATCTATTTGATTTTGAGGTAGCGAGTCGTAGAGAGTTTCCTGAAAATAAATTTGATTTAATTTACTTAAATTCTCCAGGATCTTCTGTTCAAATCGAGTTAACATACAATTATGATGCAGAGCCATATACTATTGGAGATGGCTTTAGTCATTTAGGTGTTACTGTTGATGATTTAGAAGCAATGCATGAAACTTGTAAAGCTTCTGCCTATGAAACTGGTGATTTAAAAGGCCTTTCTGGTGGCACACCATCATACTTCTTCGTGACTGACCCAGATGGTTATCGCATCGAAGTTAAACGTAAAAAATAAACTTCTTAGCACCTTAAAAGGCGCTCCCTTATTATTAGGGTAACGCCTTTTTATTATGCTTTCGTCCATATTAAAATGCCAACTTCAGTATCTTCATAATACTTATCTCCATATTTCATGATCAGTAAAGCATACCAAAGGTCACCTACGCAACCTGCGAAATGCATACTCCCCATAGCGATAAAAAAGAGTGTACTTATCCAAGTGAATTGATACAGGATAAATAAGACAGCTGAAATAAACACACAAGGTGCTAAAACAATAATTAAAAACTGCCACCAAGTATATTTACTCCCGGGATTCGTTGCATATGCCATCCCGTTTTTAAAGCCAAATATTACCTTACCTGTTTCTGAAAATACTTTGAAAAAGAGACCATGGATTAATTCATGGATAATAATCACCGCAAAATAACAAGCAAGGAATATAAGGGCATTTATAAAATACTGGGCTAAAGATTCCGGATATAAATTAATTGAATCATGTATAGAGAGCCCTCTAAATATCAAAATGCCCAGCAAGAAGAGTGGTAGCGCAACGATATTAATGCCAATAATTACCTTCTTATCCTCAAGCAAATTGTATTCTCGTATTCGTTCCACGTTAACCTCCAATAAGGTATTTAACCTTATATGCTAACATATTGAAAAAAATCTATAAACTAGCCACTTCATCTTGTAATTTCTTATAGCGGTGCCAGTTAATAAATGAGCCTAATAAGAATGAAGCGACTAATATGACAAGTAACCAACCAGAAAAAATTCTCATTAGGGCAAATGGTGTTTCGAAGGCAAATGCACGCCAGAATTTAGCCCCTGTCATTTGCCAAAGTCCTGGTGTTAAATAGGCTGATTTAAAAGTATAGAAGTTTAATAAATCTACTAGTTCTAGGTTTAATATAATTGGTAAAAAACAGATAAATAAGGTCACTAAGTACTTGGCGTATCTTAGGTATAACTGTGCTTTCGAGTCTTCATCAGAATATAAGATGCTATCTCCGCTTGGATTATCCTGTCTAAAATATTGCAGACCATTCCAGCGATTACCATGAATACGGTACCAATCACCGTCTTCATATAAAGATAAGTAGTTTTCATATGCTGCTTTGTTCTTGAATTCACGAAAATCAATCCGTGTAATTGGGACGAAGTCGGTTTCAGCTTCACGAAAACGATATAGTATGGAGCCAATAGGTATGCTATCTAGATATAAATGTTTATGTCTTTGTGCGTTTATCCATGCTTCTTCCTTTTCAATATCTGCAAATAAGAATAATTTAAACTTATATGTTGATTTAGACATAGTACCCCTTCTCTCTTAATTAAACAATCGATAACCTAATGCAGTTAAATTTGATAATCTACCAATTTCTGCTTCAAGTACTTCTTTTCCTTTTTCTGTAATTTGATAAACCTTTCGTCGCTTATTTTCGCTAGCTACTTCCTCAATCCAAGCCTGCTTATAAAGATTGTCTAATGCACCGTACATTGTACCGGCTGCAATTTTGACATGATTGTCGCTCAGTTCCTCCACATTTTTGATAATGGCATAGCCGTGACGTGGTTCAAGTAAACTCAATAAAATTAAATAAGTTGTTTCTGTAAGTGGTAGAGCGCTGTTACGCATGATGATCATCCCTTATTCATTATATACAGTTCAACTGTATAGTTAGATTATATACAGTTAGACTGTATATTGCAAGTATCTATTTAAAAATTCGCAACTCTTCCATGCAAAAATAGTCAAGGATTCGCTTTTAAGACATTCGCTTATCAGGAAAATACTCAGTAAAAAAGAAGCTAGCTCATAGTCACTAACTCCTTTTTACAATTATTCAGTTATGATTGGAAATGAAAGAGTATTTAATTAGCTACTACGGCCGAAACTTCCTAGCATGCCTTAGCAGTGAAAGAGGATGACTGACTCATATCAGAGAGTTGGCATTCATGCCTTACTCTCTGAATCGTCAGGCAAGGAATTAGACCTTGGCTAATTCCGGTCCCACTGCAAGTTGAGCTTTGCAGGATAGAGGTAGTGACCCCCAAAAGTTAGAGTTTTTATTATGCAGCTGTTTGGCTGGATTGTTTTCGGTATTCAACCGGACTCAATCCAGCCAATTTTTTCTTTGATCGTTCATTATTGTACCAGTAGATATATTCTTCAATCTTTACCTTAAGTTCTTCAAAGCTGACCAGTTTTTCCCCATAGTACATTTCCTGTTTTAAGATACCAAAGAAATTTTCCATTGAAGCATTGTCTGCACAGGTCGCTTTACGAGGCATACTTTGGAAAATTTTATTTTCTTTCAGTGTACTTACCCATTGCTTATGTTGTTACTGCCAACCTTGATCAGAATGAATGGTAGTACGGTAGCGTGCGTGATTGTTAATGATGCCGATGGCTTCTTTTAACGGTGTCATCACTAGGTCTAAAGTTGGTCGTCTTTTCATTTCAAATGCAATAATTTCCCCATTATAAAGATCAAGAATAGGACTTAGATATAATTTCTCATTATGTAAACACTTGAATTCTGTAACGTCTGTTACGATTTTTTGGAGTGGATTCGATGTATCAAAACGTCGATTTAATCGATTTTTAGCTACTTTACCAACATTACCTCGATAAGAATTATATTTACGAGATTTGCGCATGAATTTAACACACTTTAAACCTAATTCTTTCATGAGTCGATAAACCTTCTTGTGGTTAATACAATATCCTAATTTATGTAACTCATCTGTAATTCGCTTATATCCATATCGTTCATGATATTGTTTAAACAAGTGCGTGATAAGTGTCTTAAGTTCTATTTCAGGATCTTCTTTCCCTAAGTTTTTGACATGATAGTGATAGGTTGCTTCAGGAATTCCCACTACCTTTAAAATATTCTTTAATCGGAATCCATCTTGCTTGAGCTCGAATGCCCATTGGGCTTGTACTTTTCGTGGAGTTTTTTCTGGTTTTCCCGAAAAGCTCTCAACTTTTTTAGGTAAGCTACCTCAAGTCTAAGTAGTTCATTCTCTCGCTCTAATGCTTTTTCACGTGTTAAAGCTTTTTCTTCACTCTTTTTAGATTTTCGAGGTTTCTTTGTCATTGAAGGTCTCCCCTTTAACTTTCGTTTTAGGCCTTCTATTCCTTGTTCATTAAATGCTTTCCTCCAACTATAAATTAAGGCAGGATTATTCATTTTAAATTGATTTGCAGTTTCTTGAAAAGAAGCCCCTGTTTCTAACATGAATTTTACAGTATCTAATTTAAATTGAACAGTGTATGTTGCCTTACGGCTCTTTCGTTTTAAACCCTCTATCCCTAAGGATTTATAGGTTCTAACCCATTGTTTTAATGGTGATGAAGAGGGCATACCATATTTGCTTGCTAGTAATTTGTATCCTAGATTAGTATTTAAATACTCAGTAACGAGCTTAATTTTAAATTCTTCAGTATATTTAGACATAAAAATACCCCCAAAAGTTAGTTTTATAGCTCTAACTTTTGGGGGTAAGGTCCTAGCGGCAACTAGTAGGGTCTCTTTATTACTACCGTATTGCTTTATAGTCCACATCTGTATAGGAAAAATTAGTAATTAAATTGACTAATTGATCATAAGTTTCAAGGCTTATTGCCTCCTTAAAACCATCATAATCATTGACATGGACTTTTCCTATACAACACACGCAAACTCTAGCGATATGTGCCCCAGAACATGGCTCATCACGACAGATCACAGCAATATGATCATGCTCATTAGGATCTCCTGTCTTACTTTTGCGAAAACGGAAATACGGCATAAAACCTAAGGCGGCAATCCCACCTACAAATTCACTAAAATTTACGCACTCATCATTAAACATTCGACACACTCCTAGTTATTTTTTTCAATAAAAAAAGCACAACGCGACTCGTCGTGCCAATAACTTGGTTAGACTCATCTATCTCTTTCGAGTTGGAATTAGCACCTTGCCAACGGTAGGTTGCTGAAGTTTCATAGGGCCAAATCCCTCCACTTGCTCTGAATAAGTTGTGTTCTTTAATTGTATTTGCATTATATCAAATGTATTGATAGATTTCAAATCGTGGTGAAATTCGATATTTAAATTAAGATAAGCAAAATTTTATTCGACTTATTTAGCTATTCAATTATGAAGTATAAATGATGATACTTTTACGAGACGCTAGTTCGACGTTTCAAAACTGTCACCATTCATATGTGTTGCTGCACTAAAATTCTCTGCGTATGCATACTATAACGTAACCATCAAACAATTTTTGTGACTCACTTTATAGGCTATTGTAGTCTATATTGTAAGTATCCCATTGTGACAAGTCACCTGCTTCTAACCCTTTCTTAAACCAGTTTTGCCGTTGCTCTGCGGTACCATGGGTAAAGGAATCCGGCATTGTATAACCATAAGCCTTTTCTTGCAAGACGTCGTCACCAATATGATAAGCAGCGTTTAATCCTTCTTCCAGGTCACCTGCTTCCATCCAATCATTCTCAACAACGTTATGTGCCCATACTCCAGCAAGATAATCTGCTTGCAATTCCATCCGTACAGTCCATTGATTTTGTTCAGTTTGACCCACTTCAGACTGAATTTGTCGCACTTGATCAGAAATACCTAGCTGCTGTTGAACATGGTGACCTACTTCATGGGCGATTACATAAGCCATAGCAAAATCACCACCGCCGCCATAATTTTGAACAAGTTGATTATAAAAATCTAAATCGATATAGATCGTTTCGTCTACTGGACAATAAAACGGTCCAACTTCAGACGTATTATGCCCACAAGATGAATTCACAGCGTCTTCAAAAATAACCAAGTCGGGTTCTTCATATGTATACCCCGCATCAGAAAAAGCCTGTCCCCAATACGCTTCTGTATCATAGAGAATAACAGAAACAAATTCAGCTAAATCGTCCTCAGTAACTAGCTCACTATTGGTGGTCCTAGTCTCTGGTAAATTCACCTGATCAGGGTTTGTTTGCACTTGCGTATTCGATTCCATCTGTCCAGGTAATTGGACATCTACCTGTCCAGTTTGATCATTGGTTTGATGATTACTTGAACTAGACTGGTTGCCACCTAATAAAGAGGTCCCGCCAAATACAAAGAATATAATCAACATTAAAATAATCGAACCGCAACCTAAGCCTCTGCCTCCAGCTGAAGTGCCACGACCGCCTGGAAGCCGAATAGGTATTCTTCCTTCAGACCGTCCTTGTCCCAAACCACTTCTTCCAGTATTTTGGCCACGGAGATCTTTCACATTTCCGCTACGTTTACGTCCTTCCCATTTCATGGAAATACCCTCCTGACAGTTTTCTACATTATATCATATATAATATAATGCAGAAAACTAAAGTAATCTAAACGATATACATCATTAAATATAAGATAATCGTCTAACGCAATCGTTTTAACACGATACCTATACGGAACTTGGTCAACAGGTTGGACGACTTGACGTTGGTAGCAGAAGTCACGTGCGTGCAGTATATGGCTTTTATCTGACTGGATGCGGTTCAAAATATATTGGTGGGCACATAATTCGGCTCTACCAGTTTTTTGGCGCTACAGTATATAGGTCTCATAACAAAAAAAGACGCCTAGATATTGACATAAGGAGTCCGCTAAAATGGCAGAACGAGAATATTCTTTATATATTATTTAGAAAGCATTTTAATTTTAAAAATAAAAAATTCTTCATCCTGCACTGCTTTATATTCCATATTATAATTATTCAGAATATTACTTACAATATATAAGCCTAACCCATTACTATTTTCTTTGTTTAAATCAAATTTAACTTTAAATATTTGATCCATATTAGAAATTTTATGATTACCATTTGAATTTTCGATATAAAACCAACTATTATCAATCCCTATATTAATTACCCCACCTACATCAGTATATTTTACAGCATTACTAATCAAATTAGATAGAATCATTTTTAAAGCTGTTTTTCCTATATAAGCATGCGCATTTAATAGATGATTATTAACAGTAATATTCTTTTGATTTGCTAATACTTCATACTTGTTCAATACGTCTTCTAAAGTATCATTTATTTTCAAATATTCTTCATCATTATTCAATTTTTCTATGTGATGAACGGATAATATTTGCGTAATGTTTTTGGTCAAACTATCAACTATTTCAATGCATTCGTTAATATAAATATCTCTATCTTTATATTTTCCAATATTATATTTCATGTTTTCCAGTATGATTTTAAGACTCGCTATAGGCGTCTTAAGTTCATGAGATGCACCTTTAAAAAAATCATATTTTAACTTTTCCAATTTTATAATTTCATTATTTTTAAATTCTAAATCGTTAATAGTTCTTAATAAAGCAACATATAGGTCATTGATTTGTTGTTTGAGTTGTCCAACCTCGTCATTAGAATGCACTTTTAGACGCGCTTTTTTATCTAATTTTATCATTTTGTCAGTAACAATTTTTATTTCCTGTATATTGTTTTTTATTAATTTGGCATACCATAAAGAAATAACGGTAGAAAATAGAATGGATATCAATAAAGAATAGGGTAAAAATTTAAGACTTAAATCTTTCGCATCTTTCTGCATATCTGCTATAGATACAAATTGTAGATTTGTTTTGTTTCCATCATTCAGCTCTATTTCTCTTTCTTCAATGATCAAAGAATTACTATCACTTTCTAAATTAAAATTGATATTATCGTTGATCTGTAATTCATGTGGATTATTCTTTTCTTCTATAAATACCTTGATTTCACTACTCTTAGAATAAAGTTCCAAAGTTTGCGCTATATCTTTTATGTGTTTTCCGTTCATATTACTAGAGATTTCATTTGCCATATCATGAATCTCTTCTTTTCTTGTCTCCAAATATGTTTTAGGAAAGATAAAAAAAACCAATAAATGAACGAATATAATAATTATGCCAAGAACAGAAAATATTTGTATGAACATTTTGGGAAATATGGTTAACTTTTTCATTTTCTCTCCAATTTATATCCTACATTTCTTATCGTCGTTATACAGTCCAATTTTAATTTTTTTCTAAGTTCTTTTATATACACATCTATTACGCGATCATAAGGAATTTCTTCGCTATCCTTCCATACATAATCAATAATTTGCATTCTTGTTAATACTTGCCCATCATTATCCAATAAACATTTTAATATCTCTAGTTCTTTTGCATTTACATCTATTTCTTCACCATTTATTTTAGCTGTATAACTATTAAAATTTACCGATAAATCCTTATATTCAAACTTTTCTATATGACCATAATGCTTCTTAATTAAAGAATCTATTCTAGCCTTTAATACCGGCAATGAAAATGGCTTTTCTACGTATCCATCTGCCAAATGCGTAAATGCATCAATTTTATATTCTTCATCACTAAATGCAGTCAAAATTAAAATTGGTAGGTTGCTTTTCTTTCTAATCTCTTTCAATACTTCTAAACCATTTACGAAGGGTATCTGAATGTCTAGGATAACCAAATTGATATCGCTACTAAATTTTGACAAGGCTTCCCTACCATCTTTAGCTTGAATAACCATATATCCAAATTCTGAAAGATATGCACTGATTCCCTCTCTTATCATATGATCGTCTTCAACAGTTAATATTTTCATAGCCTTCTCCTTTGGTGTATGTATACCATATTATACATGTCTATTATTGGATATTTGAAAGTCAAAAATTTTCGGTGCTAAAAAGCACCGAAAGCTTTAATTATTGTCAGTTAATAATTCTTTTGGATTCTTTCTTAATATATTGAAGGAAGAAATAATCAATGATATCAGAAGTACTAGACCCATAAATATAGCTACATAAATGATGAATTTAGGTAAGACATTTATGTCTAAACTTGATAAAGTCTTGTTGAATCCTTCAACTTCTGCTCCACCACCTAATTGGCTAGATGCAGATTGTCTAGCGATTTGTTTAGCTATATCATCAGTAACCTTATCCAATATATTGTTTCCAAGCTTATCAGATGTATATTGAGCTAAGAAATAAGCACCAAGTAGTGCTGGAATGGATATAAATACTAACTCAACTATGAATTGACCAAAAATTTCTAATTTAGATGTACCTAATGATAGTAATACTGCTATTTCTTTTTTTCTAGCATCCATCCATAAGAATAGCAATAACGAAACTACCACTCCTGCAAATATTAAAGCGCCAACAAGTAATTTGTTTGAAATTGAATAGATACCTGATATAGATTGTTGCAGTGCAGGATAATTGGATGAACTTTTAATCAAATTATATTCTCTCCAATTTATATCTAATTTCCCAAGATCTTTTAGTACACTATCAAGATTTTTATCCCCTTTTACAAAGAATGTTGCATCTTGGTATACAGCTGTATCTTCTGTATTACCATAAACTTTAGCAGCTGTATGAATATCAGTGATTAATGTATTTTCATATAGTTCTTGTGCTGCACTTACGCCACCGCTATTATGTCCATCAAATAGACCTTTAATTTCTACTTCTACAGTTTCATTTGCACCTTTCTCATTATCAGCATCAAATAAATTAGATTTTATTTTTATTTTATCGCCAACTTTTAGATGGTTTTTTTCTGCTAAATCTTTGTGCATTAAAATTTTATTTTTATCTTCATTTTCTAAATGGTTTCCTTCTACTAATTTATATGCTTCTGATATAAATTTTGTTTCTTTTGAAGAATCGTTAACCCCAGTTAACATCACTGTTCTTTTAAAATTCTTCGCTCTTTCAGGTGATTGATTCGCAAGCGTATCTTGGGTTTCAATAATATCATAATCAACTAAGTCTGCGACACTATTTATTCTTTTTACATAGGCGTCAATGCTATCTGTTTGAGATATCTTTTTAATATCCTCACCTTTTACATTTCCCCCTCCCCTAGGTGTTCCTGGATTTACTTGTCTATTTATTTCTATAGAAAAACTATTCGTTATATTAGCAAATGTCTCTTTTGAAGCTCTGTCCGTGGCATCTTTAATCGATAAACTAATGAGACTTAAAGTTGACATGGATAAAATAACTAACATAATGATGAACGATTTTAAGCTTTTTCTTGTTACATAAGCAAATGCATTTTTTATCATTATTCAGCCTCCAAATTCATTTTATTGACTTTTTTCAATTTTTTATCACTCAGTTCTAAAATGATATCCGCAGCATCTGCTACTTCCTTACTATGTGTGACAACAATTACACATTTATTTCTATCTTTAGCCAATGTCTTTAATATATGAATGATTTCTCCAGCAGTTACACTATCTAGGTTACCGGTAGGCTCATCCGCTAGTATAATTGGCGCATCTGATACCAATGCTCTAGCAATAGCTACCCTTTGTTGCTGACCACCAGATAATTTCATCACATTTCTTTTTATTTGTGTTTTATCTAAGCCTAGTTCAAACAAAATCTGCTCATCCGCTGATTTATTTACTAATCTAATATTTTCAATTGGTGATAAATAATCGATTAAATTATAATTTTGAAACACCAGGGATATATTATTCTTTCTATGATGACGATATCCTTTCTTTTCTATATCTTCATTCTTAAACAAGATTTTCCCTGTTTGTGCTTTATCCAGTCCTGCAAGTAAGGACAGCAGTGTGGACTTTCCTGTTCCTGACTTCCCTACTATCGCATAGAACTTTCCAAGTTCAAATTTTTGATTTACACCTGATAACACTTTTTCTTTAGAATTTCCGTAACTGTAAGTTACATTCTTTATTTCGAATATATCCATTATTTTCTCCTAACTGATTTTTGATAATATTTCTTTTGGCTTCTTTATTAATATGAATGAGGAAGCAATGACAACTGATAAAACAATGATACTGACTAGTATTAAATAACTTTCTATAAAGGTTGTGATATTCAACATCAAACTGCTTTTATTGATGAATCCTCCACCGAATATCATTGCGTCCTCTGAGTTTATAAGTCCTTCTACAATTACTTTTAGGAGTAGGTTTCCTAACAATAATGAGACTATGATACTGGGTATAGATATGAATATTAACTCGAATATAAATTGCATGATGATTTGTATCTTGGTTATGCCAATCGATAAAAATATACCTATTTCATAAATTCTTTCTCTTAACCATAGAATCAAGATCAACGAAAACACAACTATACCAGCTAACATAATAGAATAAGTCATTAATTTTATGATATGTTTTATGCCACTCACTGACTCTAGAGATTCTTCAAACGCCTTATTCTCTTTCTCAATAACATATCTCGACTGGTCAATTTCAAGGGCTTTAATTTTTTTTAAGGCTAAGTCTGTAGATTGTAAACTACCAGCATACATCAAAATTTTATTGGCAATTTTATTATCTTCTGATTTATTGAATATCTCTTGGCTTGTTGAATAATCTATAAAAACCATATTTTCACTGAAATCAGAAGATAATCCTGTATATGTTTCCTGTTTTTTACCAGAAAATATTCCGATAATTTTAAATTTATGACTATTTATTTTGCCACTTTCTTCCATATCTAATAATTCAAGTTCAACTTCATCACCTAATTGGAGATTGTTTTGTTTAGCAAATTCTTCATGGATAATTATGGCGTTTTTATCATTTATTTCTATGTTTTTACCTTGTTTCATTGTAAATGCTCCGCTACTGAATAAAATGTTTCTTGAAGTATTATTAGTAGCTTCGAATGAAACAACATTTTTAAACTCGTCAGATAAATCCTCTCTTTTTATTTTTTGCTCTCCGCTAACTGCTTTAGCATCTTTTAGTTTTGCTAATCCATCAAATTGAATGATTTTTTCTTCAATCTCTGCTATTTTTTCAATATCTTTAAATTGACTGATATTAAAATAATGACCATCCTTTTGGGTTATTGATATTGAAGCATTAGAACTTTTATATAAAAAATCTTCTATTTCGTTGCTTGATTTCATTATGATCAAACATGCATACAAACAAGAAAGAACGATTGTTAAAATAACAAAAATAATCAATGTTCTATATTTTTTTCTTGTAATATATGCTAGTGCGTTTTTTATCACTTACTAATAAGCCCCTTTCTATTTTTATTCCAAAAAACTTATTGTAGCCACAGGTCAAACATTCGCATGAATTAAGCTTCCTAGCTCTTCAGAACTGAAGGCTTGTCCTCCATTATTTTTTACACAATAGCTTTGATCGCTATTTTCAATAACATTCTATACACCTTTTATGAAACGTTTATGAAATACTGCTTTATTTTTTTAAGCTAGGCTATAACAAGACAAATAACATCCTTAAATTTCTTCTTACATACTTAGCAAATAAGCATACAAAAACCCCCTAAAGTAAGACCAGAAACCTGACTTTAGAGGGTATTATTAAGAAATTATTGTAATCAATTATCGATTGAAAAGTTTTTTAGCAAACTAAAAAAAATATGATAGAGAAACTTATCATTGTTTTGAAGATTTAGGTAGCACTATAACGAAGAACGAATACGCATCAAAGCAAAACTTGTTTGGTACAGTCCAGCACAGTATCGTGACCAGTAAAGTCGACAACAATCATTAATTGTCATTGATATAAAAAAGAGTTGACGATTGGTCAACTCTCGTAAAATTTTTCCATAAAATATTCCTTTTTATCATCTTTTTCAATTCTGAAGCTATCTAGTATTCAACAAATCAATTAAATAGGCTTCAACATTCTCGTTAGCTTATCTAATGTTTTCGGTGGGTTAACAAGAATTTCACGGGCCTTATCCATATCAACTTTCACATTATAAGTTAATATTCCTGTTGGTTTACCTTTAAAAAGATAATAAACAATATAACCTCCGGCAACTTCTTCAATAATCGCATCATCACGGTTGCGACTCATTTCACCGACACCTTCAATAGAAATATCTAAGACATTCGTATAAGAGAGTGGCGCACCATGATTATAAACTTCTTCAGCGCCCGTCATGTTTCGTCCCGCTACTTTCCCAGAATACTCCGCTTGCTCTTCATGTTCAAAACGATTACGTCCTATGATTACATCTGGATAATTCAACACATCTCCTGCTGCATAGATATGTTTGTTGGAAGTTTGCAAATACTTGTCAGCAATGACGCCATTACCCACTTCTAACCCAGCTGCTTCTGCTAATTCAACATTTGGCTTTAATCCAATTCCTAAAACAAGAATATCCGCTTTCAATACAGCGCCATTCTCTAATGTAAGACTCACCTGATCGTCTGCTACACTGTAACTATTAGCATAAGTATTGTTTATCAAAGAAACGCCAATATCTACAAAGCGCTGTTGAAATTCTTTAGCAAGCATTCGTGGTAGTCGTTTTTCATTTAATATTTCATTAGGAAAAACAAGCGTCACATCCATATCATTCAGCTTTAGACCTGCTGCAAGTTCTGCTCCAACCCAGCCTCCTCCAACGATAATGACTTTGCTCCCAGGTTTGGCTAACTTTCGGAGGTTTCGGTAATCTTCTAAGTTTCTTAAAGCTAGGACACGCTCGCTCTCCAGCCCATCAATCCACTTTGGAGCGCCACCCAGTGAATAAAGCAATTTTTCGTATTGATAGATTTCTCCACTCTCAATCTCAATCGTTTGTCGATCGGCATTAATTTGCTTCACAGTTGTCCCAGTTAAGATATCAATCGATTCATTATCCGAAATATTATAATATATCGTTTCTTTTGGGTAGGCTGGCTCTGTCCAAAATTCTTTACTTAATGGAGGACGATAGTAGGGTTTGTCAGTTTCTTGCGTGACTATCAGCAATGTCCCTTTACGGTCATACTTACGAATTTCCATTGCGGCATTGGCACCAGCCATCCCGCCACCTAATATTATATATTTATATGAATATTGCATAAATCATGCCCCCCTTTTTCTCTTCCTACATATATTACCAAAATTCTTCTTAAATATTTTTGCATACGCTATATTTCTTATTCTCTCTCGAATTAGATCTATGATTGTCTCAGTTTTTCAAGTATAACCTATTAATAAAATATCAGCTTATTTATTTCCCATTTAGAGAATAAGAAAGCTGTGATCCATAATTGTTAAAAAATATACATAAAAATGAGACACAAAACGACGCTAATGATATTACATCGTTCTGTGCCTCTTTCATATTCCGGTTGTGTTATATGTATCTAAGCTCAACCTTATATACTTTAATGGTATATTCTACTTTCCGTGAAGGTGCTTAAAATTCTATGCAATCAGTGACCAAAGATGTTGAATCGTACCATTCTCTAACAGAATAAAAATACCCAAGCCGATGAAAACGACTGGTACGATGACTTTTTCGTAACGCTCAACTACTTCACCAATCATAGGAACCGAAGCTAATCGTTTGGATAAATAACACAAGGTAAAAATCCCAATGATAAAAACAAGGATCACAACCATGACTTCCTGGAAGGACATTCCAGTAAAGTAAGGAATATAAATCCCCAAATTATCTCCGCCAAGGGCAATGGTCAGAGCAACCACACTCGCAACTTCTGACTGTCTATGCGACATCTTTTCTTCTAAGTCCTTTTCATCTACATCTTCATCGATGAAGATAGCCCGAATCCCCAGAATCAAAGGAAGTAAACCAAGTAATCCGATCACCCAATCTTGTGGAATAAAGTTCAGGAAGTACGCTGCAATGAGACTAAAGCCAACGAGCAACCCCGTTCCAATATATTGGCCAATATAAATTGATCGTTGTTTACCCGTATTCATGGTAGAGAAAAGAATCGTTAAAACAACCAAATAATCGATGGACGTAGAGATAAAAACTAACATTGAAGATATAATTATTTCCATAAGCCTCCCCTTTCAATATGTTTATTAGAATTGGTAGTTTTCACACAAACACATCAACTTGGCCAAAGCCAAGGGAGAATGTTTAATAAATTGCTTCATATAAAACATCCAACTTTCATATTTTTTTCACGTGACTCATATGCTTTCTAAACCAACATTTATGAAGTCGCTTTGTTCCCTCATCAACTACTCTCTGTTAAAACAGAGAGTTTG